>JAFASL010000764.1 GCA_019244535.1 Alphaproteobacteria bacterium | reverse complement strand
ACAAATCGAGCACCGGTCCGAACCGCCGACGGCGTTCGGCGATCTCGATATAGACCCGCTGCCACCGGTTCCGTTGCGCCATCCGGGTCGCTGGGCCGCCGCCGGTTTGGTGTTGCTGCTGCTCGTCTGGTTCGCCCATACGCTTATCAACAACCCCAATTTCCAGTGGCCGGTTGTGGGGAAATACCTATTCAGCCGCGAGATCCTATACGGCGTCTGGATGACGATCCAGTTGACGGTTACGGCGATGGGCATCGGCATCACTCTGGGTATTCTCGCCGCATTGATGAGGCTTTCCGATAACAAACTCCTGTCGTGGTCGGCGCAGCTCTACATTGTGTGCTTCCGGGCGACGCCGGCGCTGGTGCAGCTCGTCTTCTGGTTCAATTTGTCGGCGCTCTTTCCGGTGATCACTCTCGGTATCCCGTTCTTCGGACCAGATTTCGTCACCCTGAACGCCAATGCGATCATCACGCCGTTTGTTGCCGCCAATCTGGGTCTCGGACTGTGTGAAGGCGCCTATATGGCGGAGATTGTCCGCAGCGGCATTCTCAGCGTCGATCCAGGAGCAATCGAGGCCGCGGCGGCGGTGGGCATGACGAGGGCGCAGACGATGCGGCATGTAGTGCTGCCGCAGGCGCTTAGGGTAATCGTGCCGCCGACGGGCAATCAGGTCATCGGGATGCTGAAATACACCTCGCTGGCGAGCGTCATTTCAGTGACAGAGCTGCTTTCTTCGGCCGAACTGATCTACACCAGGACGTTCGAGACCATTCCGTTGCTGATCGTTGCCTCGCTATGGTACGTGCTGCTGACCACAGTGCTGACTGCGCTGCAGCGTGCGGTCGAGCGGCGAGTAGGCCGCGGCCAGCAGGCAACGGAGCGCCGGGGCTGGACCGCGTTTGCCGAAGCTGTTGCAGCTAACCTGCTGCGCTCACGCGGCCGCGATGCGTCGCGCTCGCCGGAACTGGCATGGCCGAAGCATCCGTGACCGCACCTGCTGCAGCGCCGGCGATGGTCGTCGCTCGCAATATCCACAAGCGGTACGGTTCGGTTGAAGTCCTAAAAGGGATAAATCTGGAGGTCGCCGCCGGCAAAGTCGTCTGCATCATCGGTGCCTCGGGAGCGGGAAAATCGACATTTCTGCGCTGCCTCAACCATCTGGAAAAACCGGACCTCGGCTATGTGCTGGTCGGCGGCAGGCTAATTGGGTACGAGCGCCGGGGTCGCCGGCTTCACGAGGTCAAGGAGCGCGACCTGTGCGCGGCGCGGGCCCGCATTGGCATGGTGTTTCAGCGCTTCAACCTGTTCCAGCACAAGACCGTGTTGGAGAACGTGACCATGGCGCCCGTGCTGGTGAAGAAACTGCCGTCTGCTGTCGCACGCGACCAGGCGCTCGCCCTGCTGGAGCGCGTTGGCCTCTCTTCGAAACAGCACCGCTACCCGAACCAGCTGTCAGGCGGTGAACAGCAGCGGGTCGCAATCGCGCGAGCCCTGGCGATGGAGCCGCAAGTCATGCTGTTCGACGAAGCGACCTCGGCGCTTGACCCGGAGCTGGTCGGCGAGGTGCTTGGCGTCATGCGCTCATTAGCCGAGGACGGCATGACGATGGTGGTCGTGACGCACGAGATTGGCTTCGCCCGGGAAGTCGCTGATGAAGTCGTGTTCATGGACGGGGGCGTGATCGCCGAGCGTGGCCCGCCCAGCGACATCCTGCGCGCCCCCAAATACGGCCGCACCCGCGAATTCCTGGCTCGGGTGCTTTAACGCAGGGCCGGGTTTGATCGCGTCACCGCGACGGGCGATTGCAAAGCAAGCGTATCGCCGTTCGCAATCGCGCCCGCTAGAGCCTACTGATCACAGTGTACAACGGATAGACAAATAAAATTTGCCCCAGCAGGAAGAGCAGCGAGGATAATATCCAGTTGCGTCCCTGGCCCGGAACGCACCTCTTTGGCGTCGATATCGAGCGTGGTCTTGCGGAACCGAAGTGACGCGAGCAGCATCATCGCGCCAGCCAGCACTATGAGCAGCAGTTCCGCGGTATCACCGACGATCTGACTCCTTGCCGGCATAGATCGTGTGGTAAGCGACCGCTCGCGATCCTCAAGAACAGGTCGAATTTCTGGACCAGGAAACCGAATGCCATGATGGCGATTGCCGTGCGCACCCAAGCGAGGAATGTCCGCTCATTCGCTGCATGGTCGCTGTACCGCTCGATCAACGGACCTATCCCTTAGACTGGCGTTGTCGCCGCGCAAGGCGACGATGACCTCGCCGGCGCGGTCTCGGAGACGGAATAGCCATTGGCTTGCGGCTGTCGATCACTGTTTCCGTGATCGTTTTGGCGGTGGCATAGGAAAAGTCCCGATAGGTAAAAGGCTGCGCGTGCGAGAGCAGGATCACAGGCCTTGCGGCACCGATCAGGACAAGACAAAACAACATCAGCATGGTTATACGGCGCTCCGTCAGCGGGATAGCGATGAGCCACGACGCACCTGCGTGGAGTATGAGGCCGTCTATGACAAGGAGTACTCGTATCGGGGTGTCCGATCGATTGTGTGGACGTGGACGATGCGGATCGACCTGAGTGCGCTCGGTGATTGAGGATGGGGCAGTTTGCCCGGCAGCGGCCGCGATTATGCAAGCGAAGCTGCCCGTATCAGGATCATTTTCTCCCGCTCCGGTGCCTGAAGGGTAAGCTGGAAACCCTACGATGAAGAGATCGAGTATGTACAAACTGCTGTCGTTTGACGTGTACGGCACACTCATCAATACGTCGCCAATAAATGCGAAAGCGTTTCAGCTGATTCTCAAAGAGGCGGGCGCGTCAAATGTCGATCCGCTAGCATTCTATCAATTCTGGGAAAGCCGCAACATCGTCCATTATCGGGAGCCGTACCGCAGCTACCGGGAGATCGGCGGGCTTTCGTTGGAAGAGGCGTTCAAGAATTTCGGTGTCGTGGGCGGCACAGCCGACCTTATCGAACGGTACTTCGAGTTATTCCCGGACATGCAGCTATACCCTGACGTGCTGCCGACACTTGAAAAGCTGGCAGGCAAATACCGGTTAGCCGTCGTCTCGAACATCGACGACGACCTCCTAGAGGCCACACGGCTTTATCGGGAATTTGATCTGGTCTGCACGGCCGAACGAGCCGGTGGTTACAAGCCCGACGGCACGTTGTTCCGCTACCTCATCGCGCACGCAAGGGTCGATGTGCCTGAAATCCTGCACTCGGGTCAATCGCAGTTCACCGACATGGTCGGCGGCAAGCCGCTCGGCCTGACGGTGTGCTGGATCAACCGCCGTAGCATCGACCTGCACCCGAGCGTCCCCGCACCCGACCAAATTTTCCCCGACATCCGATCGCTGTTGCCGCTGCTCGGTATTTAGCTGCACTCGCCGCCTCAGCTTTTGCTATTAGCGCGACAGTCGCACAGTATCGAGCGACCGATCTGGGCGAGGGTGTCATGGCTGGCCCGGAGTCGATCTATCATTGGCGACAGCTCGACGAGCGGATCACCACCTCCGGCCAGCCACCGAGCCGCAGCTTGCAGAAATAAAGCGGTCGGGGTCCGGCACGTCGTGAACCTCGGGCTGCACGCGCATGAGAAAGCCTTGCCGGACGAGGCGGGCACTGCGTTTATCGGCCGCTCACCCGATTAGCGCGACCGGCTCCACGCGGTGGCTGCAATGGGGCGGCTACAGAATATCCGTTCCGATAGCTGGGGCCGGCAACTTAGCGCCTGATCGGCGCTTTGTCATTTTCCCGTTGCCTCTGGGTCGGAAGCCAGGCCCGCGCCGCGCCATCGACGTCGAAGTAACGACCCGAAATCTTTATGTGCGAGCTCGCCAATGCCCGATATTCATATTCCTCCCCGCGCTTACAAGGCAGCAGTATGAACGACGGATGGACAGAAAAGGCCTCAGATTGCCGTTACTCCGATCAGTCAGCGGTTCGAATTTGTGACCTCACCTCGCAGTAGTAGGCGCATGCACTTCGCGCTTGGCGTATCCTTCCCTTGGCTGAATCTGGTCATTTACGATCAGCAACTGGCATATCTAAATCAAAATACAGAGATCAGCAGGTTTAGGAGAGCTGAGTCATCGGTCGCCCGGGACGGATTGTGATATCCGGACAGTGAAACTGGTTGGAGAATGCATGACCGACGATGCCGCTTGGTCTCTGGCCCAACATGTTTGCCGCACCGGCTATGCGGATTTACCCGCGAGCGCCGTCGAATTCGCCCGTCGCGATATCCTCGATACTTTTGGCTGCATGCTCGGCGGCAGCGGCTCTCCGGGAATTGATGCACTCTTTGCCGTGCTCTCCCGCTGGGGCGGGCGTGAGGAAAGCCGTGTGCTGTTGCGCGGCATCCGGCTGCCCGCGCCACAGGCGGCGCTGCTCAATGCGAGCATGGGGCATGCGCTGGATTTTGACGACACTTTGGACACCGGAGGTTCGATCCATCCGGGGGTTTCCGTACTGGGGTCGGTCCTCGCGGTATGCGATAGCCTCGGAGGCCGTGGTGGGCGTGCTGTCTTGTTGGCGGTCGCCCTGGGCCTGGACGTCTCATGCCGTATCGCGCTCGCGTGCACGCTCGACCGGGGCTGGCATCGCACCGCGGCGATCGGTGTTTTTGGAGCCACCGCCGCCGCAGGCAAACTAATGGGTCTGACGCCGGAACAGATGCTCGCCGCCTTCGGGATCGCCTACAGCCACGCCGCTGGCAATCGCCAATGCATCCTCGACGGGGCGCTGACCAAGCGCATGCAGGCCGGCCAAGCAGCGAGCGCCGGCGTCTTCTCGGCTGTTCTGGCGCAGACCGGCTTCACTGGCGCTCGGAATGTCTTTAGTGGCCGTTTCGGCTTTTTCGAGCTGTACCAACCCGACGGATACGACGCCTC
>JAFASL010000403.1 GCA_019244535.1 Alphaproteobacteria bacterium | reverse complement strand
GAGACACCCATTCCCGGATTAGCGGCAGCGCCACGCCGGCCACCACGGCACCGCCGCCAGACGCACCCAGCAGCAAGCCGAAAGCCGCCGGGCCAAGACCGAGCCCCTGTCGCACAACAAGCGGCAGGAGGGCCCAGAGCGCCGAGGCAAAGAAAAAGAATGCGCAGGCTCGCAGGATGGCCGCGCGCATGATCGGCACTGACACGGCCAAGCGAAGCGCGGCGCGCATCGCAGAAGCGAGGCGCTCCGCGGGAAGATCAGACCCGGGCGGCACGGGCCGACGCCAGGCGAAAAGCGCCCACAGCAGCGCGAGAAAGCAGAGGGCGTTTAGCGAGAACGTTGCTGCCGGGCCCGCCGCCGCCATCGCGAAACCACCCGCCGCCGGGCCGAGTGCGCGCGCTATGTTAAAACCCACACCATTGAGCGCGATCGCCTGGACCACATCATCGTCCGGCACCAGCTCGGGCGTTGCCGCCGCCCAGCCCGGAAACATCACGGCGGTACCCGCGCCGATCATGAAGGTTAGCGCCAAGAGATTCCAAGCGCCCAGCAGACCCAGCGCCGCCAGTACTGCGAGCAGCAGCCCAGCTGCGGCGATCCAGATCTGGGCCGCGATAAGTGTGATGCGGCGGTCGAGGATGTCGGCCAGCGCACCGCCGGGCAGCGCGAAGAGGAACACCGGAAGCATGCTCGCCGCCTGTACCAAGCTGACCATCACCGGCGAGGGTGCCAGCGAGGTCATTAGCCACCCAGCGCCGGTATTCTGGACTCACAGCCCGGTATTGCTGGCCAGTGTTGCCATCCAGAGCGCGCGGAAAACCGGATGGCGGAGCGGGGCAAAGGCTATAGCTGGAAAACCCGGCATGACGCTAAGATCAGCAGTCGACCCGATTTGCGTTTTCGGCCTGCGAGAAACGGTCGATGCCGGTCTTTACGAGCTCGCGCGCATCATCTGGTCCGCAGCGGTCGACGGGCTGGAATTCCTTTCCGGCCAACTCATTGTAATGCGCAAAAAAGGCCTCAATCTCGGCGAGCAGTTCGGGACGCAGGTCGTGCAACGTTGCGAGATGCGTATGACGGCGGCTGCGGGTTGCGACCGCCAGCAGCCGGTCGTTTTGGATCCATTCGCCGTCCCTTTCCCGTTGCCTTGCTTTGATAACCCCGAGCAGCCGGGCGGAGAGGATGCAACCAACCGGAGTCGAGGCGTCCATCAGCACGAGCACGTCCAACGGATCGCCGTCGTCGCCGAGGGTGGAGGGCACAAAGCCGAAGTCGAAGGGAAAGGACATTCCCTCCGGCAGCACGGCCGCGAAGCGAAACGCGCCATAACGGCTGTCGTAATCGTATTTGTTTGGACTTCCCTTCGGGGTTTCAATCACGACGGTCAGGTCGCCCGTCTTCTGATCGAAAGTCGGGAGATGGGAAAGTAGGGGGATTGTTCGGGAGCTGGGCATGCACTCGGAGCTGGTCAAAAAGCCGAAGCATAGTATCGACAGAACGCATGGCAGTGCGGATTAGCGCGCAGCGCGGCGATTTTTATTCTGCCGGGCTGTCAAGCGCGACGAGCCGTGCGCGCTGGCGTCGCTCCGGCACCGCGATTAGGGTGACGATCGCGGCGAGCAGCGCGAAGCCGGCAAGCGCGTAAAGCCCGCCCGAAAAGCTGCCGGTCATGTCCTTGATCGTCCCGACGATGAAGGGCGTAACCGTGCCCGCGAGGTTGCCCAGAGCATTGATCCAGGCAATACCGGCCGCCGCTGCGGTCCCGGTCAGAAACAGCGACGGCATCGGCCAAAATGAGGGCTTCATGCCGTAAAATCCGACGGTGGCGATCGACAACCCCAAGAGCGACCACCACGTCCCGAGCGTTTGTTCCGGCGACTACCAGGCCGGCAGTCGCGCAGAGGCAAGCGAAGAAGCAGTTCCAGCGCCGCTCACCATACGATCCGTGACCTGCCCCCAAACGATCACGCCAAGCGTGCCGACGATGTAAGGAACCGCGGAGGCGAACCCGGTCATCAGGTTCGACAGGCCAAGCTCCTTGACGATCTGCGCCAGAAACATAACCAGTCCGACGCTGGCCGCCGCGATACCAAAATAGATCAGTGCAAGCCCGATCACCCGCGGGTTGGAGAGCGATTGCCACAATGTGTATGAACGCACCGACTCGACCTCGCGGCACGCCCTGTGCATTTCCGTGATCAGCCACATACGCTCGTCGGGCGCGAGCCATTTGGCGTTTTCCGGGCGGTCGGTCAAAAATATTAGACAGGCGATGCCGAGCAAAACCGCCGGGGCTGCTTCGAGCAGAAACAGCCATTGCCAGCCGGTAAGA
>JAFASL010000897.1 GCA_019244535.1 Alphaproteobacteria bacterium | reverse complement strand
TCAGCTGCGCCGCCGACGCGTGCCTTTGATCGGCGACGCGGGCGGGTGGTGGTCGTTCCTACACATCGACGATGCTGCGGCTGCGACAGCGCTTGCCGTCGAGCGCGCCGCGCCCGGCATTTACAACATCGCCGATGACGACCCGGCGCCGGTGCGCGAATGGCTGTCGGCGCTGGCCTCGATGCTCGGCGCGAAACCGCCCCGGCGGATCCCGAAATGGCTGGCCGGCATCGCCGCAAGCCCGCCCATCGTCGCGATGATGACCGAGGCCCGTGCGGGCGCGAACGCGAAGGCCAAGCGCGAGCTGGCGTGGCAGCCGGCACACCCTTCATGGCGGCAAGGCTTTGCGGCGGTATTGGCACAGCGACAATGACTCGGAGGCCTTCGACTGGCGCAACCGGATCGAAAGTTGCGCTTAGATGCCTCCTTCGAGCCCCGGTCAATCTATACCTGTGGAAATGCGGATGGCTGCTCGGCCACCGTTTCCTACTCCTGAACCAGACGGGGCGCCGCACCGGTCTGCGCCGTCACACGGTGCTGGAGGTCTTGGACTATCGGAGAAATGGGCCCGAGGCGGTTGTGATGAGCGCCTTTGGTCCGGACGCAAACTGGCTGCGCAATATCGAGGCCATCTCTGACGCCGAGGTAGTCATCGGTTCCCGACGCTTTGCGGCGGCGCATCAATTGCTGGAGGACGACGAGGCAGCGGCGGTGATTGCGCGCTACGAGCGCCGCAACCGCCTCATCGCCCCGCTCATCCGCGCGGTCTTGAGCCATCTACTGGGCTGGCGCTACCGCGGCTCGGCAGAGGACCGCCTACGGCTCGCCCGCCAGCTTCCGCTTGTCGCCTTCCGACCACGTGGTCGCCTCAATCTCGCCGCCCGCCGGGATGCTCCTTCCGGGACGGGTATGGAGGGGATAGAGTAGCCCATGCCCGCTCGCCGCATCCGGATCAGCCGCGCCTTATCGGCGATCTCCTCGCTGCTCGCGGTCTTGATGATCTGCGGGACAGCGCCGTCCGTCCATTCAGATGCGAGTTCTCTCGCCGGGCAATTGCTGATCGCGTCGCCGACGATTGGCGATCCGCGCTTTGCTCATACCGTCATCCTGATGGTACGGCACGACAAGGAGGGCGCATTCGGGATTGTCATAAACCGTCCCGTCGGCGAGCGGTCGATTGCCGATCTGCTGGAGGCGACTGGCAAGGACGATGCGGACGTCGCGGGCATCGTGCGTGTGTTCGCCGGCGGGCCGGTGCAGCCCGAACTCGGCTTTGTAGTCCACAGCGCCGAATATCGGCGCGCCGAGACGATCGATGTCGACGGCCGAGTAGCAATGACCGCCAGCCGCCAGATCCTGCTCGATATCGGCCACAGTCATGGCCCGGAGAAGACCCTTTTCGCGCTCGGCTATGCCGGCTGGGGCCCCGGCCAATTGGAAGACGAGCTGGCGCGCAACAACTGGTTCACCACTCCCGAACAGCCAAAGCTCGTCTTCGACGACGACCGAGGCAATCTGTGGGACGAGGCGATGGCGCGCCGCACTCGCGAATTGTAACGCGGGATTGTCTTCGTCCCGGCCCATCTAACCGGTTACTTACCTCGAAACCATGCGAGGAGATTGCCGATGTCGCAGCATCATGAATTGCGGGCCAGCCCGGAGACTTGCCACTGGGGATTTTTCGATGCCGGGCTGAAGCCCGTATTGAGCGTTGCCTCAGGCGACACGGTCATGATGGATTGCGTCTCGGGCGGGCCCGACGTGCTGCCGGAGGATAGCAAACTCGACATCCTCCCCGACCACCTGGCAATCCAGGGTGCGCTCGAGCCGCGGCTAGGTGCCCACATCTTGACCGGGCCGATTGCGGTCGAAGGCGCCGAACCCGGCGATGTGCTGGAAATCCAGATCCTCGCGATCGATCCCCGGCAGAATTGGGGCTACACGCGCATCCGCCCGCTCTCGGGGACCCTTCCCGAAGATTTCCCGGTCCGCCGCATTTGGCACACCGCCATCGACCGCCAGCGCGGCATCGCGACCGTGCCGTGGGGTGCTGAGATCGAGTTGGCGCCGTTTTTCGGGGTGATGGGCGTCGCGCCGCCGCCGGTTTACGGCGCGGTGACGTCGATCGTGCCACGCGAGTTCGGCGGCAACATGGATCTGAAGGAGCTGGTGGCGGGCACGACGTTATACCTGCCGGTGTGGGCGCCGGGAGCACTGTTCTCGGCCGGCGACGGCCACGGAGTGCAAGGCGACGGCGAGGTCTGCGTGACGGCGCTCGAAACCGCACTCAGCGGCACCTTCCGCCTGGTTCTGCGCAAGGACCTGAAATTCGCGCTGCCGCGCGCCGAGACGCCGACCCATCACATCACGATGGGCTTCAACGAGGATCTCGACGATGCGGCGAAGACGGCATTGCGGGAGATGATTGCACTGATCGGTGATCGCCTCGGCCTTCCGGCCGAAGATGCGTACATGTTCTGCAGCCTCGCCGTCGACATGCGCGTGACCCAGCTCGTCGACGGCAACAAGGGCATCCACGCAATGCTGCCGAAGCGCTATGC
>JAFASL010000532.1 GCA_019244535.1 Alphaproteobacteria bacterium | reverse complement strand
CGGGCTCGGTGACTGACGATGGCATTCCAGGACCAGACACTGCCGCTTCCCGGCATCGCGCAGAGCCGCATCGGCAGTTACCGCAGCGACCATCTGCTGGTCGCCGAGATGGTCGAGCGCGGCTCCAAGGTGCTTGACGTCGGCTGTGGCGACGGCGACCTGTTGCAGCTTCTGGAGAGCCGCGGCATTGACGGGCGCGGCATCGAGCTGTCGCGCGAGGGCGTCAACCGCTGCGTCGCCAAGGGGCTTGCGGTGGTGCAGGGCGACGCCGATACCGACCTCGTCAATTATCCCGACGACGCGTTCGACTATGTGATTCTGTCGCAAACCCTGCAGGCGACGCGGCAGCCCAAGGTCGTGCTGGAAAACCTGCTGCGGATCGGCCGCCGCGCCATCGTCTCGTTCCCGAATTTCGGCTTCTGGAAGATGCGGCTGCAGCTCCTGATCGGCGGCCACATGCCGCGGACGGAGAACCTGCCGTTCACCTGGTACGACACGCCGAACATCCATTTCTGCACCATCAAGGACTTCGTCCAGCTCTGCGACGAGATCCACGTCAAGATGGAGCGCGCGGTGGCGCTGGATTCCTATACCCGGCCGCTGCGCTTCAACATGCCCTGGTGGTTCTGGAATATGTTCGGCGAGCAGGGCGTGTTCCTGCTAAGCCGGGCGGCAAAGGGGCGGTAGCTCTTCGTCATTGCAAGGCGCTCTGTTTCGACATTCTCCGTCGTCATCCCGGCGTTCGCCGGGACGACAGTGGAGGTTAGACAGCCCGTCGGGCAAGCGCATCGCGCCGTTCGCTTCCGATGTGGAGCGGTTCGCCGGGACGACTTAGTGAGCCAAACGTCGTCACACTGGCGACTGCGGGTCCGGCGCAGTCGTGAGGCTCAACCGCAGCTCAGCCTTGGTCGAGGGTAGGGTAGGTGTCAAGCGCATCGTCCTATCAAGCGCATCATCGCGCATGATGTCGCGGTTCGGATCTTCCAACGATGGCCCTCGTCTTGATGAGGATCGTCATCTGACGATCCGCTTCACGCGTCTCTTCCTTGCAGGCTTGGAGACAGGCGCTTCGGCGCTATTCTCGTCCGCTTCCTTGGCTTCCCGCAGGGCGCGCAGACGCTGCATGTTTTGACGCAGCTCGACGGCCCGCCGCTCGGCCTCCGCCATCGCTTGAGCGCCTTCTTCTCTGGCGATGCGCTGCCGCTCGGCGCGTGCAGCGCTTGCGGGGGATGGCTCGGCGATTTTCTTGCTGCTCATCTCTCTGCGGTATCCCGAACAGGCATTGCCCGCTCAATCCTAGGGGATCAAGCGGGCAAAACGGCCATTTCAGTACATCCGTGAAATGGCCTGGCGACTAGACCAGCGACAAGCCTTCGGCGCTGACCTTGCCGCGCATCTTGTCGGTCTTGATTTCGTACGAGACTTTCTGGCCCTCGGCGAGGCCAGGAAGACCGGCGCGCTCGACGGCGCTGATGTGCACGAACACATCATTCCCGCCATCGTTGGGTTGGATGAAGCCAAAACCCTTCTGACCGTTGAACCATTTGACAGTACCTGTCGGCATTCTCTTCTCCAAAGCGCGCATATGCGCATCTCGCGTGACGATCACGCAAGTCCGATTCAACTATCTCGATGTCTTTGGAAAAAGGAGCCCGCGGGCGCGCATTCAACAAGGCACAGCGGCTAATCGAATGCCGCAACGCTATACCGCACGGCCGCCCTTGGCAAGGCCAACGCGAATGAATCTGGGTCACGGGCCGGCAGCCCGGTTGCGGCCCCCTCCTCGGAGGCGGGAACCCACGGGTTCCAAATTCGTTATCCACGTCTCTTTTCGAGCGCAACCTGAGCCGATAGCGTGCGGACCCGTGCGCCACGGCACCTTCGGGAAAGCGGCAGGGAACCCAATGACCGTTACAAGTGATGCTGCTCCAGGCGGAGACCCAGTGGATTTGCCCAGAGTGTCGACAGGCAGCAATGGGCTGGACGACATCCTGGGCGGCGGTTTTGATGCCAACCGCATGTACCTCTATGAGGGTCGGCCCGGCACCGGCAAGACCACGCTCGCGCTTCAATTCCTGCTCCAAGGCGCGCGAGCCGGGGAAAGCGTGCTCTATATCTCGTTGTCGGAAACGGTGCGTGAGCTGAACCTCGTGGCGCAGCGGCACGGCTGGTCGCTGGATGGCGTCGAGATTTTCGAGCTGGTCCCGCCGGAGACGACACTCGATCCCGAGCGTGAGCTGACGGTTTTTCATCCCGCCGAAATGGAGCTGAGCGAGACCACCAGCCTGATCTTCAAGGAGGTCGAACGCATCAATCCGACCCGCGTGGTGCTTGACAGCCTGTCCGAACTGCGCCTGCTGGCTCAGAACCCGCTGCGCTATCGGCGCCAGGTTCTGGCCCTGAAGCACTTCTTCACCAACCGCAATTGCAC
>JAFASL010000517.1 GCA_019244535.1 Alphaproteobacteria bacterium | reverse complement strand
ACCCCGACTGCTCGGGCAGCTTGCCGCCCGCCATGTTCTCGACGGGTGGAAAGCGGGCCAGCATTGTGCCGTCGCGACGAAACGCGGCGACCGATCCGTCATTGTGCAGGCTGATCGCGCGGAAAAAATCCTCGAGGTAACGAATATCGATTGCGCTCAACACGAGGCCGATAAGCTCGCCGCTCGCGCCGTCGATCCGCCGCGCCAGAAAGAAGGACCAATCCCCGGAGCTTCTGCTGACCGCCGGGACACTGATGAATATCGGCGCGTCGTTATCCTGCTGCGCCCATTTGACATAATCGCGATCGGAAAGGTCGATACTTTGGGCGGGCCAGTTGCGGGAGGTGTTCACCAGCTTGCCGTCGGCGCCGACCAATGCGATCGCGTCGGCCTGTGGCAGCGCCTGCCATCGATCCCGAAGAAAGGAATGCACTTCCTGCGTCGCCGCCGCTTCCCGAAACCGCTCTGGAGTATCGGCGCCCGCGGCAATAAGCATCGCCTGGGTTTGCTGAAGCACCAGATCGACAGCCTGTATCGATCGTGCCGTCTGTTCGGCCAGGACAGTGCCGAGCGTCGTCGTTTCCTGCCGGGAGCGGGCGATCGCGTCTTCGCGCCGGTCCCAGACTGCCAAGCCTGCCGCAAAAATGATGACGACGAGCAAGCCAATCCCCGCGAGCGAGAAATGCCCGCTGGCGCGAAAGCGCCGGCTCCGGAGGCAGTCTGGTTTCTGCACGCGCCGAGCATTAGCGAAAGATGCTTAGCAACAAGTGAAGGGGAACTTCATGGCCGCGGGCTGGGGTTTGCCGGCTCGAATGCGCCGTTTGATTTGAGGTGCTCGATGTTCGCCTTGGCGGCCATATCCGTTTGGCTGCCGGGGGCCAATTGGCCAGCCCGTTCCCAATCCTCCCGGGCCCCCTCGTTGTCGCCTTTTAGGAGCCGGATGTTGCCGCGCTCCAGCACCGCCGCTGCGGAATTCGGCGTGCGGGCAATCGCCTTCTCGATATCCGCGAGCGCCGGGTCGAGCCGATCGAGAGCGCGGTTTGCCGAGGCGCGATAGATCAGCGCGTCGACGCGCGCCGGGTCCATCTGCAGCACGTGATCGAGATCCTCAACCGCCTTGTCGAAATACCCGAGGAGCGCGGCCGCCTGCGCGCGGTCGATCAGCAGATCGGGATCATTCGGGTGAAGCGCGACGGCGGCGCCAGCCGCGGCATAGGCCCGCGGGGCATCGCCAGCCAAGCCCCAGGCTTGCCCCGCCTGATCGAGGACCTCAGCACGCAAGCCGGCCGGAGCCGTGGTCATCGCCTGCGCCAGCGCCTCGAGCCGGGTAGCCGCCTGCTTGTATTGTTTCAGTCCAATCAGCGCGACAGCGGCGCAGTGATCGGCGGGGTGCGCGCCGCCACGCTCGTGCCAAGTCTCTGCGAGGTTGCGTGCTTCGCCCGGGTTCTGCCGGGCCAGCTTCATACAACGCTCGTAGGTCGCCGCGTCGGCCGTCGCATCGCGCGGCGCCGAGGGCTGTGCGGCCGGCTCGGCGGCCCCAATTGTGCCCGACACGGCGGTGACAAAATAAACGGCGCTGGCCGCGAGAAACGGGACAGTGAGCCGATTTCGCCAAGCTCCATTCATGTTCGGCATTCCGAGATCGATCCCCGGGTGATTGTAGTCTGCGGGACGAGCCTTCGTCCTCGCTTCGCGTGTCCTTGGATGAGATTCCCCCAGACCAAGAATGGTGGTTAAGCTGCAACTTCCGCACAAGGTGACTTATAGAGGCCGGTTTGATGGACCCGTCGCATTTCGGATCGGAGCAGGTAACCGACGAAGACAGGTCCTATCGGGGATCCCGCTTTGCCGAAGTGCGAGATGCCTTATTCGCCAACCCTTACCAAAAGGTCTGGGGCGCTTCCGGCGAACCGCCGCTCCCGGTATACGACGTTACGCTGCCCAATGTGCTCCGGGGTGTGCTGCGCGCCGCGCTGCCGTTCGGACCGCCGTACTTTTTCCGGCAAGCGGTCGCGAGGGCGGTGGATTCGAAAGCCGACCTGCGCTGGGGCGCCGACCGCAAGGGCTTTCGCCGAATAATTCATCCAAATGGCATCTGCCTCATCGGCTTATGGCAAATTAGCGAAGAAAATCCGTATTCGGGCTACTTCCGCGCGGGCAGTCGAGCGCTCTCGGTCGCCCGCTATTCTACGTGCTGCAAGGAGACGCGACGCGGGCGGCAACGCTCGTTGTCGCTCGTCGGCAAGCTGTTTCCGACGGCCGATCCGGGCCACGCTGCGCCGCTCCGCACGGCCAGCTTCATCACCCAGCAAGACCTCGGCGGCGAGCGGACCGAGTACATCAACGATGTCGAGCTGCGCAACGCCCCCAATACAACGAGCTGGCGTCGCGGTTTCGGCGTGCCGATCCTTCTTGTCGAATCGATCTTGTTCAATCGGATCGACAAGCAACCCACCCAGCGCCAGCTCTACCAGATCGCCGAATTGGGCAAGCCAGATGGCGAAGCGACCCGAGCTCCGGCCTTCATGCGGCTGCTGGTCGACCCAGCGCAGCCGAGGATTCCGGGTGACGCACTGGATTTTCGTGATGAAATCATGGCGCAAATCTATGATCGGGGGGATCCCGTGGCGAAGCGCGCCTTGGCTTTTAACATCGAGACCACCGACGAAGGCTCAACACACGGGCCCGCCTTCTTTGAGCGCCGCAGCTTCGGGACTTGGCGGCGTATCGGAAGATTGGTGTTCAACGAGGCAGTCGCCTCTTACAACGGCGACTTTGTTATTCATTTCAATCACCCGACTTGGCGAGATGATCGCAACGACCCGTCGACGGCGACCCGGGTCGGCGAACGTAAGGTGCGTTGAGCCGGGCCCAATTGAGGGATCGGCCCCGCACCGAAAAACCGACCAGCAGCTGCCGTCCCGCGCGCCTTCTTTGCCACAAAAATGCCGCGACTGGGCGACAGCGCTGCTCCCCACTCCTTCGTTTTACCAGGCGAATGGAACATTACGGGCGGGCTGAACCCGAATAGGCATTCAAATCGACAGTAAGCCGGGTGGCTCGCCATGGCGGATCCAGGGATTGCGCTTGCCGTCAGTACGCTTTGTTTTGGCGTCGTAATCGGTTTCATCGCCGGCTACGCGGTCCGCGCCTACGTTTCGTTTCTGCGTCGGCGCGAGAGGCGCTGATGTCGCGCATCCTGCCGGTGTTCGCTTGTCGGGCGCCGATCGAGCCGGCCCTTGAACCCTCAAACGGCTGTCTGGACTGGGACGACCTGCCGCCTTCGCGCCAGGTCAGGCGTTCAGGCCAGGTCCCCGACGCGGACGCGATAAGTGCGTTCGGCGATGATGATCTCGGCGTGCTCGCCATCGCCCAGATCGCGATGAAACGCACCGACCCGGTCGCGCCAACGCACCTCGTCCCCGGGACGCCAGACGTGACCGATGCGGGGCTGTGGAGCCGCCCGCCGGGTACGCCGTTGACTCGCCTTGCGCGGCTCCCCGGCCGGCAATCGCTGCCTACCGGACATCTTGGGCCTCTTTGGCAGGGGCCGGTGTGGCGTATTTCCGATTGAGGGGCCCTGGATTTTGGGTCCGTGGGTTTGGTCTGTTGGAAAGCTTCATCGACAGCATTGCTTGAGTGAACTCACCTGTGGGTTTCCGAAGTGCATCGGGAATTTGGAAGCTCAGGACGCTGTTTCCGTTTTTAAGCCCGACAGATGGAGATGACCATGGAAAATCGCCAGGACCCGGAAAGGATCGCAGAAGAGGTCGTCGGCCAAAGGCACGACAGCATGCCGCCGGATGAAGTAAGGGAGAGGGAGCAAATGTCGCCGGAGGAAACCGCCCGGCGGATTGCACGGTCTGTCGGGCCTCAGGCGAGCGTTCCGGAGAAGACCGCAGAATCCGTCGGCGAGCGGGTCGGGGATGCGTATTCCGACCCTGGGAGCGCCACTCGAAGACTGAAGAGACCGGTTTCAGAGGCTGCAGGGGCGGCGGGATTTCAGCCGGACCGTGCGGCCCATCCCGTCCGCGCGGCCGGACGGCAGCCCGCTGAAATCGTATCTGCTCAGTTCAGCAAGCAGTCATTCATGGTGACGGTCGCAAGCTTCGCCGCGGGCTACATAACTGCGATGGTGCTTAACGGCCGTATCAAGGGGTGATCGGTATGGCGCGGGGGCCATTTCAAATCACGAGACCGTCATAACGCGTGGACACCCGCAAAGCTTCGTTCAGTCGGCGGTTCGAATGCGGCCGAACTGCCGAGGGCGCCGCATCAGCCGAGCTCATAGGCTTATCTGATTCGCGGCAGCTGTCGCAACGGAAACGCGATAATCGCTCGTTTCATGCCACGCGCGACGGCTCGTGCGCAGGGTTGGCCGAGGTTATCGGCACAACGTCCGCCAGCGGCTCCGCAGCGGGCGACGTTCTGGACTTGTAAAATTTGACAGCAGCGCCGCCGAGGGCGACCAGCAGGCCGGCAAAGGCAGACGCTGTGGGCAGGTCGAGGGGCTCGAGAGGCCAGTGGGTGAGATAAACCAGCGCGGTCGCCAGCAGCGCGGTGATCGTCCCCGTCGCGACATGTGATGAATCCATCAACGTGGCTCCTTTAGATCAACGCTAAAATTTAGCGCCTGCGGGTGGAAGGAAGTGTGAGTTAAATCACAATCGCAAGTTCTTATCGATCGCGCCGATTTGATTTCTCGCCACTGGCTGGCTCGGAGCTGGCCTCAGCCAGCAAAGGACATTTTCAACCACACCAGCGCAATGATGAAGAGAGCGAACGCCACTGGCGTCATCACGCCGCTCGCTGCCCACAGGCCAGCCAACATCAGCAGAGCGGCGCAAATTATCGTGGCAGCGCGAAGTGTCGGGTCGCTCCTCAGAGTTCAGCCCCATCGCCGCATCGCCGCGCCCAGTACGATCACCAGCAACATCAGCAACAGACTCGCGACCGGCCATTGCCGCAGATGAGCATCGCCTCGTTCGATCGCTTCTGCCCAACGGGCGGTGGCGCCGGCCGCGGTTTCCCCCAGCACCACGACATCTCCCTCGGGGATGTGCGGCAGACGAGCCCCCCAGCGCCATAGCGCAGCGGCAAGCGAGCCCCCGGCCAGAACCGGCCACAGCGCCGCCCAAACCGTGGCGGGGGCGAGCGCCTCGAGCCTTGGCCCACTTCCAGCGGCCGGATAGAGTAACCAAGGGACTGCTACGGCGGCGAAGGCCGCTATGAGCCAAGCCCAGCGGTACCGGGCAGGCGTTGTGGCGTCCGCTCTCTCTGGTGCGGCTGCCGCCAGACAGCGCAGGAAGTGAAACATCAGCAGCGCGCTGCCGGCCGCCGACAATGTCGCGAGCCAACCGACCACACCTTCGCTGAACTGAGCCTTCACAGCGAGCTTCGCCAGCGATCCGCCCGTAAGGGGCAGCCCGGCGAGCCCCAACGCTAACACCCCGGCAGGGATCAGCACCGGCCACGGACGTGCCCCAGTTATGCCTGCGACGCCGATGGCGAGGAACAATCCGCCTTTGACCAAGACGTGGTGCGCCGCAGAAAAGCTCGTCCCAAACACTGCACCGGAATCGCCGACAGCCAACCCTATGCCGAGGCCCGCGGCCAGCAGTCCCATTTGGCTGACGCTGGAATAGGCCAGCACGGTTTTCGGGTTTTGCTGTGTAATCCCGACGAGAACGCCGTAGAACGCGGAGAGCAGGCCGGCTGCCGCGAGCGCTTGGCCCCATTCCGGCGTTGCGGCGCCGAGCGGGAGAAAGCGGATGAACCCGATCACGCCGGCCTTCACAGCGGCGCCGCTGAGAACGGCTGCCGCCGGAATTGGGGCCGCAGTATAGGCGAGCGGCATCCAGACGTGCAGCGGGGCCAGCCCGATCTTCAGCCCGAAACCCAGGATCAGAAGTATCAGCGCGGTATTGCGCCACGGCGAGTTCGGCAGCGCCGCGACGGCACCGCGGATCAAGAAGCTGCCGTCCGGGGTAGTTGCCGCCATGAAGACGAAAGCCATCAGCAGGAACGCTTCGCCTAATACGGCAAGCGCCACGTAGATTATTCCAGCTCGCCTGCTGCCTGGCGTGGCGTCATGTACGATCAGACCGTAAGCCG
>JAFASL010000424.1 GCA_019244535.1 Alphaproteobacteria bacterium | reverse complement strand
CGCTGTTTCTCGTCCTTCTCGTAATCGCCGCTGTCGAGCGCCGGGATCAATTTGTCGACGCGGATGTAGAGCTCGGAATTGTCCTCGGTCGGGCCCGAGATGATCAGCGGCGTACGCGCCTCGTCGATCAGGATCGAATCGACCTCGTCGACGATCGCGTAATGGAATGGCCGATGGACCATGTCCTCGAGCCGGAACTTCATATTGTCGCGCAGGTAGTCGAAGCCGAGCTCGTTGTTGGTGCCGTAAGTGACATCGCAGAGATAAGCCTCCTTGCGCTGCGCATCGTCGAGTTCATGGACGATGCAGCCGACCGTCAGCCCGAGAAAGCGATAGATCTGGCCCATCCATTCGGCGTCACGGCGGGCAAGGTAGTCGTTGACCGTGACGACATGCACGCCGTTACCGGTCAGCGCATTGAGATAAACCGGCAAGGTCGCAACGAGGGTCTTGCCTTCGCCGGTCTTCATTTCGGAAATCATGCCGCGATGCAAGACGACGCCGCCCATCAACTGCACGTCGAAATGGCGCTGGCCGAGCGTACGCTTGGCGGCCTCGCGCACCGTCGCGAAGGCGTCTATCAGGATGTCGTCGAGCTCGGTTCCCTCGGCGAGCTGCCGCTTGAACAGCTCGGTCCGCGCGCGCAGCTCGTCATCCGACATCGCTTCGAGCTGCGGCTCCAATTCGTTGACCGCGGAGACGATCGGCCCCAGGCTCTTGACGTAGCGGTCATTAGCGGAGCCGAAGAGGCGCCGGGCTAAGGCACCAAGCATGGGACCCTCGAAATTCGGGAAAAATAGGCCGGATAGGTTCGCACGGCGACCAGTCGAGAGATAGGCGGGCGGGTGTGGCGTGTCAATTCGACCCCTCTCGCGGGGCTATGTGCCAGGTGATCGGCGACTTCGCCCTTTCGCTGCCTTTTTTGCGTGGTAACGATATGCATTCATCCATCCGCTCGGCCGCCGGACTGCAGCGGCTGCTCCCATTATAGGTTTTGCGATGCACCCTCGTCTCTCGATAACTCCGCTCGGCCTGATCTGTGCCGCCGCGCTTGCCGCGGCAGCCTGCGGCGGTGTCGTG
The DNA here is from genome assembly GCA_019244535.1 of Alphaproteobacteria bacterium. Lineage (GTDB taxonomy): Bacteria > Pseudomonadota > Alphaproteobacteria > ATCC43930 > CGMCC-115725 > AP-15. The sequence continues at coordinate 14,676 of JAFASL010000424.1, read as the reverse complement.
CTGGCGGCCGACCGGCCTGCTCCTCAGGCTAACCCCGGTGCTGCGACGGCGACCCCGCTGCCGCCGGGCAGCACGGTCGTGGCGCGCGTCGACGGGACCGAATTGCATCTCTCCGATGTCGAGGCGGCGCAGCAAAGTCTGCCGCCGCAGGTCCAGAAGATGCCGCTCGCCCAGATCTATCCGATGCTGCTCGACCGGCTCGTCGACGGCTTGCTGATCACCGAAGCCGGCCGCAAGGCTCACCTCGACCAGGATCCCGAAGTACAGCAGCGGCTGAAGCGCTACGAGGACCGCCTGATCCAGGAGGCCTACCTCAACAAGGCGATCAAGGATGCCGAAACCGAGGACCGGCTCAAGGCGCGCTACGATACCTTCGCCAAGGATAAGGCCGGACGCGAAGAGGTGCACGCACGGCACATTCTGGTGAAGACCGAAGCCGAGGCGAAGTCGGTGATCGGCGAGCTCGAAAAAGGCGCGGACTTCGCCGAGCTCGCGAAGAAATACTCGACCGACCCTGGCGGCAGCTCGGGGGGCGATCTCGGCTATTTCGGCCACGACGATATGGTCAAGGAGTTCGCCGACGCCGCTTTCGCGTTGCCTGCGGGCCAGTACACGAAGACGCCGGTCAAGACGCAGTTTGGCTGGCATGTCATCCTGGTCGAAGACCACCGCGTCAGCACACCCCCGAGCTTTGACGAAGCGCGTCAGGAGGTCACCCAATTGGTCGCGCACGACGCGGTCGACACGAAGCTGAAGGAGCTGCGCGCCGCCGCCAAGGTCGAAACTTACGGTCTCGACGGCAAACCGCTGCCGCCCAGCGGAAAGTAGTTCGTGGGCGCTCAAGACATCTTCTCCCCCCGCTGGCCAGGGGGAGAAGGAAGGGTGAGGGGGGCCGATCATCCAGTTGACACTGCCGCCCACCTCACCTCCCCGCGCCTCTGGCGCGGGTCCCTCCCTCTCCCCCCTGACGGGCGGAGAGAGGCTTTTGCCGGACCTGAGGCATGACTGCCGTCTCTCCCCTCGCCCCGGCGCGGTTCCCAGAGCTAGCGCCGATCGCCGGCGTGCGGCTCGCGGCTTTCGCTTGCGGCATCCGCCACACCGGGCGCGACGATTTGATGGTGGCCGAGCTGGCGCCGGACAGCGCGGTTGCCGGCGTCTTTACCCGATCGCTGACCGCCGGAGCCCCGGTGGCGTGGTGCCGCGACTGCCTGCCCGGCGGCAAGGTGCGCGCCATCGTCGCCAATTCGGGCAATTCGAATACATTCACTGGCGAGGCCGGCAAACAGGTGGTCGAGACCACGGCGGCGGCTGCCGCACGCCTGTTGGGCTGCGATCCGAAAGAGGTGTTCATCTCCTCGACCGGCGTCATCGGCGAGCCGCCGGCAGCGGAAAAGATCGTTTCGGCGTTGCCGAACGTCATGCCGCTGCTCTCGGCCGAGAGCTGGGAGCCGGCAGCACGCGCGATCATGACGACCGATACCTTTCCGAAAGGGGCAACCGCAACCGCGACGATCGAGGGCGTCGAGGTTCGCCTGAACGGCTTTGCCAAGGGCTCCGGGATGATCGCGCCCGACATGGCGACGATGCTAGCCTATGTCTTCACCGACGCCGCCCTGCCGCCCGCGGTATTGCAGCCGCTGCTCGCCGCGTCGGCAGACCGGTCGTTCAACTGCATCACCGTGGATGGCGACACCTCGACGAGCGACACGGTGCTGCTTTGCGCGACCCAGCAGGCGGCTCACCGTCCGATCGTGAGCCCGGCGGACCGGCGGCTTGGAGATTTTCGCCGTGCGCTCGACATCGTGATGATCGATCTCGCGCAGCAGATAGTGCGCGATGGCGAAGGAGCGGAGAAATTCGTCACGATCGAGGTGACCGGGGCCGCGACGGCGCGGGCGGCGCGGCGCATCGGGCTCACGATCGGCAACTCGCCGCTCGTCAAGACGGCGCTTTCGGCAGGCGACCCCAATTGGGGCCGTATTGTCATGGCGGTCGGCCGGGCCGGCGAGAAAATGGATCAAAGCCGGTTGTCGATCTCGATCGGCGGCATTCCGATCGCCGCCGAGGGCGGCCCCGTGCCCGGTTACGACGAGGCCCCGGTTGCCGAATACATGAAGGGACGCAAGATTACGATCGGCGTCGATATCGGCCTCGGCCGCGGCAAGGCGACAGTGTGGAGCTGTGACCTGACCCACCGGTATGTCGACATCAATGCCAGCTACCGCAGCTGATGTGGCCCCGCCGGTCGTGCTCGTATCGGCGGTGGCGCTCGTCGATGCCGACGGCCGGGTGCTGCTGGCTCAGCGCCCGGCGGGCAAGGCCATGGCCGGGCTGTGGGAGTTTCCAGGCGGCAAGGTCAATCCGGACGAAACGCCGGAAAACGCGCTGATCCGAGAGCTCGCTGAGGAGATCGGCATCGATGTGACGGCGAGCTGTCTGGCCCCCTTCACCTTCGCGTCACACTCCTACCCCGACTTTCATCTATTGATGCCGCTTTATGTGTGCCGGAAGTGGTCGGGCATCCCGGTGGCCCGCGAAGGGCAGCGCCTCACCTGGGTGCGCCCCGCCCGGCTCGGCGACTATCCAATGCCGCCGGCCGACGCGCCGCTCGTCGCGATGCTGCGCGAACTCCTGTAAATCGCCTACAACATGGGGCGGCCGCCGGTCACCGGGATCATCGCACCCGAGATGTAGCTGCCGTCGTCGGAGGCGAGCAGGACGTAAGCGGGAGCGAGTTCGGCCGGTTGGCCGGGGCGCTTTAACGGCGTGTTTTCGCCGAAATGCTCGACCTTGTCGGGCGCCATCGTGGACGGGATCAGCGGCGTCCAGATCGGTCCGGGCGCGACGCAATTGACGCGGATGCCCTTCTCGGCGAGCAATTGCGCGAGCCCGGCGGTGAAATTGGCGATCGCACCCTTTGTCGTCGCATAGGCCAGCAGCTGCGGCGACGGCATTTTGCTGTTGATCGACGCCGTGTTGACGATCGCGCTGCCCGGCTTCATGTGCGGGACCGCCGCCTTCGACAGATAGAACATGCTGTAGATGTTGGTGCGGAAAGTGTGGTCCCACTCCTCCTCGCTGATCTCTTCGAGGCCGGCATGGGTCATCTGATAGGCGGCGTTGTTGACGAGGATGTCGATTTTGCCGAATTCCTTGCGGGTCCGGTCGATCAGCTGCCGGCAATGCGCCGGGTCCTTGACGTCGCCGGCAAGCAGCACGGCGCGGCGCCCGGCCTCTTCGACCCAGTGCGCTGTCTCGCGCGCATCCTCGTGCTCGCAAAGGTAGGAAATCAAAACGTCCGCGCCTTCGCGTGCAAAAGCGATCGCGACTGCCCTTCCGATCCCAGAATCGGCCCCGGTGATCAGGGCGGCGCGGCCCGAGAGCTTGCCGCAGCCCCGATAGGAATGCTCACCGTGATCGGGCGTCGGATCGAGCTCTTCGGTAAAACCCGGCGGCTCCTGCTGTTGGCGCGGCTGCGGAGGGGTCGGGCCGGCGGTCTTCGGATCGTTGGTCATCGGAGGTCCCGTAACAAAAGAGATTGCGTCCAAAACAGAGGCGGCGCCTCCGGGTTCCCGTTGAACAAACGAAAAGCCCCGCCGCTGGCGGGGCTCTCTCGCGAAACTAGTCTACGCCCCGGTTAGGCCTGCATTTTCGCCATCAGATCCTGCTTGCGCTCGGCAAGTTCCTTGCCGACAGCGTCGAGATCCATTTTGGTCGATTGCAGCTCCGGAAACAGCTCCTCTTCCTCTTCCTTTATGTGCTGTTTCACCAATTCTCCCAGCACACGGATCTTTGCGTCGTAGAATTCCTCACCAACCTCCATCTCCTCGATTTCGGAGATCATGTTTTTGACGGTCGCGTGCTCGACAACCGCTTCGTCGATCAAATCGTTGTCTCCGCTGGCTTCGCGGGCCTGCGGATAGAAAATCTCCTCCTCGATCTGGGCGTGAACCTTCAAGGCGAGGCAGATCTTCTCAGCCAGTTCGGCCTTGCGGTCTTCGTCGCTGTCCTTCAGCTCGTCATACTCGTCGAACCATTCTTCGACTTCCCGGTGATCTTGCTCCAAGACATCAAATGCATTGCGGGCCGCCTGCTGCCGCCCCTGATTGCGGCTCGCCGCCTGGGAACGGCTCGATTTCCGTTCGGCTGTGCGCGTCGCCTTGGTCTTTGCTTTTGTCGCCATCGCCAAATCCTTTGCTAAGTGAATATCGCAAGACTAACCGCGCGAGGCGGGCAGCGGTTCCTATCGGGAGAGGCGGTCTTTTGTGCCAGCTAGCGTCTTTCCGATGCGGCCGGAAATCGGGTAGATGATCGGCACCACTGCAGGAGAGGATAAAGATGATCGAATTGGAGCGGCCGGCGGACCTCGCGCAATATGTCGGCAAGGAAATCGGTGTCAGCGAGTGGTTCACGGTCGACCAGGCGATCATCGACAAATTTGCCGAGGCAACCGGCGACCACCAATGGATCCATGTCGATGTGGCGCGGGCCGAGCGGGAGATGCCGGGTGGCAAAACCATCGCCCACGGGTATTTGACATTGTCTTTGGTGCCGCGCCTCGGGCAAACAATCTACCGCGTCAAGCGCCGCTCGCGCGGGCTCAATTACGGCTCCAACAGGATACGTTTTACCGGACAGGTCCCGGCGGGTTCGCGCATCCGGTTGCGCCAAAAGATCAAATCGGTCGAACCGGTCGAGGGCGGCGTGCGCATCACCTCGGAGAACACCGTCGAGGTCGAGGGCGCCTCCCGCCCTGCCCTCGTCGCCGAAACCATCAGCATGCAATTCGATTGAGGGGCAGCGGCCAATAGCTGAGCAGTGATCCTGGAGGAGACGACAATGGCAGCGGTATTGGAGAAGCAAAAGATCGAGATAAAGCCGACCGGTGCGGCGCTCGGCGCGGACATCGAGGGCATCGACTTGGCCCGAGAGCTCTCGCCCAAAACGGTCGACGCCATTAAAGAGGCCTGGGCCGACCACCTGGTGCTGCGCTTCCGCGGCCAGAAGCTCGATGACGACCAGCTGATGCGGTTCAGCGCCAATTTCGGTGAACTCGATTGGGCACCGGTGATTGCCGCCTCACGCGTCAAGATCCCCGGAGAAGACCGCTACGTCGAATCTGCCGAGGAGGGACGCCGCTACATCTCGATCATCTCCAATATCGTCGAGAACGGTAAGGCGATCGGGGCGCTCGGCGCGTACGAATCGATCTGGCACACCGACATGTCGTACAACCCGGAGCCGCCTTGCGCGAGCGCGCTTTATGCGCTGGAAGTGCCGCCTTCGGGGGGCGACACCGGTTTTTCGAATATGTATGTCGCGTACGAGACCCTGCCCGGCGAGTTGCGGCAGCAAGTCGAGGGTCGGCTATGCCGGCACGATTCGACCTACAACAGCGCCGGTGAATTGCGGCGGGGGTTTAATGAGGTCACCGATCCGCGGCAGGCGCCGGGTGCCGACCATCCGATCATCCGTACTCACCCAGTCACCGGCCGCAAGGCGCTCTTCCTCGGGCGCCGACGCAATGCGTATATCCAGGGCTTTGATCTCGAGGACAGCGAGCGGCTGCTCGACGCGCTGTGGGCGCACGCGACGCGTCCCGAGCTGACCTGGTACCAGCAATGGCGGATCGGCGATCTGGTGCTGTGGGACAATCGCTGCGTCATGCATCGCCGCGACGAGTTCGACCCGAATACCCGGCGGCTGATGCACCGCTCGCAGATCAAGGGCGATCGCCCATACTGACGGCCGTGTGACCGGAATGCGGTAGAGACCGGCTTTAGCCGAGATCGAGATCCTCCCGCTCCATCACAATGAGCCGGTCGGTCGCGGGTTGGTATCGCAGGACATAGAGGGTCGTATTGCGCACCGTCGCCAGCGGGCTGCCGGGCGGCAGCGCGTGCTTCATCAGCTGACGCGCCATTGCGCCGTGGGTCGAGACCCCGATCCGCCGATAGGGCTGTGCCGCAGCGAACCGCTGCAATGCGGCGAGCCCGCGCGTGCGAGTGGCGATCCCGGTCTCGCCGCCCGGAAAGGCGACATCGCCATCGGAATACCAGCGCTCCGTAAGTCCTTCGCCAAAGCGCGTCTTGGCATCCGCCCAGAGGAGACCCTCGGCCGCGCCGACATCGGTCTCGCGCAACCCGACCTCGATGAAGAGCGGCACCTGCAGTGCCTCAGCAACGATCTGTCCGGTGGTCCGGGCGCGTGATAGGTCGCTGGAGACGACTGCATCGAGCCGGTACGGCTGCAGGCTTTCGGCCAACACCCGGGCCTGCGAGAGCCCGGTGACGTTCAGCGGCGTGTCAGTATGTCCCTGCAGCCGGCCCTCGCGGTTCCAATCGGTCTCGCCGTGCCGGAATAAAAACAGGATCCGCTCGTCGGGGTGGTTTTCCATCGTGCTATCGTAGACGGATGTCCGTTGACAGAGGCGAGAAATGAGCGACGCAGCGGCCACAGCGCTGAGCCCGGAGACGGTGCTCGGCGAGATGAAAAAGAACGGCGTGACGCATGTCGTGTGGCTGCCAGACAGCGAGACCAACTGGCTTTATCTCTTAATGAAGGCTGAGCCGTCGCTGCGGCTTGTCGGCGTCAGCCGCGAGGGACACGCGTGCTCGATCGCCGCCGGGCTGTCCGTTGCCGGGGCCAGGCCGCTGATCCTCATACAGAATACGGGGATGATGGAATCGGGGGATTCGCTGCGGGGCTGGCTCTTAGGCCTCAACATTCCGGTCGTGCTGATGGTCGGTTATCGCGGCTGGACCCGCCACGGTGTCAATCAGGACAGCGCCGCGACCTATACCGAACGGTTTCTGATGGCTTTCGGGATCAACTATTATCTTGTCGAGAACGACGCCGATGCGCCCCGCATCTCCATTGCGTTCGAAGAGGCCGAACGAACGAAGCGGCCCGTGGTCGTACTCGTCGGCGACGAGTACCACGGGTTCAACCGCTAGAGGGGACGCGGCCAATGATGCACACAGCGGACATGCTGAAGGTCTTCGCGCCCTATCGCGAAGATGCGATCGTCATTCCAGGCCGGGGCGGGCGGTATTGGACGGACCTTACGACCTGCCCGAGTCTTGATGTGCCGCTCGGCGATCCGGCGATGGGCGGTCACGCCGGGTTTGCGCTCGGCGTTGCGCTGGCGCAGCCGGGAAGAAAAGTGATCCTCTTCGATTCCGAGGGCGACATTCTGATGAGCCTCGGCATGCTGGTCACGATTGCCGAGCAGCAGCCGGCGAATTTCTACCATTTCCTGATCGACAACGGTTGTTACGCGACAACGGGCGGCCAGCCGGTCCCAAACGCCGACAATATCGCCTACGATATGATCGCCCGCGGCGCCGGTTACCCGCGAGCGTTCGCGTTTGACGAACTAGAGCAATTTTCGACCCACCTCCCCGACATTCTCGGCAAGCCCGGCCCGGTATTCGTCGCGCTGAAAGTCGCTGCGGAGATCGAAAACGCGCCAATTGGCCGCCGCCGACGCTGGCAGACCCGCACACGCGACCAGGTAGTCAAGGATTTCCGAGCCGAATTGGGCCTCGGCTCATAAGAATCTTTCAATTGCCGGCACGTCCACCGTAGCGATGGACATGGTAGGGGCTGTAGGCCAGACCCGGGCAGTAGCTGCCGACGACCGGTTCGAGCGCTTCGTAAAGACGGCGGTTGTCGGCATTGGCGGCGGCGAGGCGCTCGCGCGCTGCGGCGACGCGGTCGCGCAGCCGGTAGAGGTCGACAGTCAACAGGCGCCGGTTGTCGACCACGAGCCGGCCGCCGATCATGACGCTCGCGACGGCGGTGCCGTCCTCGGTGTGGACCAGCTGATTGACCGGGTCGTTGAAGGGCAGCCAGTTCGGGTGGTCGAGGTCGAGCATGACGATGTCGGCCTTATCGCCCGGCGCTAGTCGGCCGATGCGATCGCCAAATCCCAATGCCCGTGCGCTGCCCTCGGTCGCCGCCAACCCCGCCTCGCGCGTCGTCATCCAGCGCCGCCAATCGGGTCCCTGCACCTTCGACACGAATGACGCCAGCCGCATCGCCTCGTACATGTTCTGATTGTCGGCGCAGTTCGCGCCGTCGGTGCCGATGCCGAGATTGATGCGCCGCTCGAGCATCGCTCTGGTATCGGCGAGCCCGCTGCCGAGCCGCATATTGCTGCCCGGATTGTGCGCAACGGAGGCGCCGTGGTCGCCGAGCCGGGTCATGTCGTCTTCGTCGAGCCACACGCCATGCGCGACCGTGAAATGCGGTCCGAGCACGCCGAGGCGATCGAGATGCGCGGTCTGCGTCCGGCCATAGACGCGGACCCCGGTTATCGCTTGAACCTTGGATTCGGCGACATGGCTGTGCAGCGGGACATCGAATTCGCGCGCGAGATTGGCACAGCCGAGGATGAACGCGTCGGAACAGTGATGCGGTATCGTCGGCGCCACCGCGGGACGCACCTGATCGCCGTCGAAGGACCAGCTGCGCAGCGCTTCACGGATCGCCGCTATGGTCGCCTCCGCCGGCGGGAGTCGCAGTTCGGCGACGCGGCCTTGCAACGGGCGCGGCAGCGCGTCCATCAGACCAGGGATCGCCTCATAAAAGCTGCGATCGGCAACCATCGGGGCAATGACCGCGCGCATACCGACATCGGCATAGGCCTTACCGGCCAATGACAGCCCTTCGGTGGTTGGCAATGGCCACTCGAAGGAGAGGTCGTAGCAAGCGGTGCAGCCCTTCATGACCATCTCGACCGCGCCGAGCTGCGTCGAGAGGTACTTGTCCTCAGCGGTGCGGTTGCCGGTGATCCACGGCGCTGCGCTCAGCAGCAATTCGAGCGGCCAGCGGTCGCCCATCCCTTTCGCAAGGTTGCCATGGCCGTGAGTATGGGCGTTTACCAGACCGGGATGGAGCAACCGGCGCGCCGCCGAGATCTCGACCGCACCCGCGGGAGCCGGGCAACCCGGCGGGCCAATTTCGCGGATCGTGTCGTCCTCGATCAGGATATCGGCGGGTTCCGCGGTTCCGGCGGCGATGTCGAGCACGCGGCCGCCGCGCAGGATCGTGTGACCCATGGTATCCTCTCGCTGTGAGCGCGCGGCATCATAGACCGTGATTGGGAAGGAGCCGAGCAGTGCCCAGTGTGATTGTGCGGCGCCGAGACGCCGTTCTGGAAATCCTGATGAACCGGCCGGAGGTGCTCAACGCCGCCAACCGCGAAATGATCGGCGAGCTCGCCGCGGCCAGTGCCGAAGCCGCCGAGGATCCCTCGGCCCGCGTTGTGTTGCTGCGCGGCGCCGGGACGCATTTCTGTGCCGGCGGCGACATCAACATGTTCGGCGAGCTGATCGGATTTCCGGCGGCGGAGCGGCGCAAGGCGCTCTACCGGATTGTCGATGGTCTGCATCCTCTGCTCGTCCGGCTTCGGAACATGCCAAAGCCGGTGGTTGCCGTTGTGCAGGGAGCGGCTGCCGGTGTCGGGCTCAGCCTGGTGCTGGCTGCGGATCTGGCGATCGCTGCCGAGGACGCGGTATTTGCGACGGGTTACATCCACCTCGGCACCAGCCCTGACGGCGGGCTGACGGCGACATTGGCGCGCGTCGTCGGGCTGAAGCATGCGGCGGAGCTGATGATGCTTGGCGACCGCTTTGACGCGCCTCGCGCGGTGCAGCTCGGTCTCGTCAACCGCGCGGTGCCGTCAGCTACCCTCGAAAAAGAGGCGATGGCGCTAGCAGAGAGGCTGGCGAATGGCCCGACCCACGCCTACGGCCGCACCAAGGCGCTCCTTCAGGCGACATTGGGGGACGCTTTCGATGCCCAGCTGAGGCGCGAGGCCGAGAGTTTTGCGGCCTGCGCCGCGACGGAAGAGTTTGTCGAGGGTGTCCGCGCCTTTCTCGAAAAGCGACCGCCGAATTTCTCAAGAGCGAGGCAGCTGTGACAAAACCCCGCCGGCTGCGATGGCTCGGGCTGCTCGCGGTCGCGAGCGCCGGCCTGTTATCCGGATGCTATTATTATCCCTATGGCTATTATTGGTGGGGCTATCCCTACCCTTCTCCTTATGGATGGGGATACCCCTCCGCGGCGGGTTATCCCTATCCCCCGGCGCCCGGAGCGGTGCCGCCAAATCCGCAACAACCGGTCGAGGGAGCGCCGCAACCGCTCAACGAACCGGTGCAGCGGGCGCCGCTGCCGCCGGCACCGCCGTCTTAAATTACGGGATTAGCGGGATGCCCGGGAGTCATCGGCGCTGCGCCGGCGGCGACGGCGTTGACGCAGTTGTGCTGAGTTGCGATTCGATGTTCGAGGCCATCTGCAGATGCCGAAGGACGACCGGCAAGACTTCGGAAGCAAACGCCTTCAGCTGTGGATCCTGGCCAGAGCCGATCTCCCATTCGAAGAGCTGCGCGGTCTTCTGATGGTCCGCGACCTGCCCGCGAATGTAGGCGAGGTCGAAATCCGCGCCACTAGATTGCTCGAGCTGGCTGCGCATCGCCTTGTGCTCCTCGTCCAAGTCACTCGGCTCAGGCAGGTTCGCCGCCTTTGCCAGCTGCGCCAGCTGCTGGTTGGCCTTGCCGTGATCGGCGGCCATCTGATGTCCAAAATCTTTGACCGCCTGCGCGCGACCCTTTTGTTCGGCGAGCTGCCCCAACAGCACCTCGGCGTTGCCGCCGGTCGTCACTGCCTTGACGAACAAGCGATCATTCTCGTTGGCTTGGTGCGGTGCGGGCATCCCGGGCGCCGACTGCGCCGCACCTGGCGACATGGCCGCCGGATTTCCTGTCCCGGTCTGCGCGGTCGCTGACGCGGCGGCCATCAGCGCAAAGATCGGGGTGAGCGCGAGAGCACGCATTGACATATCTCCTAAATCGTCGCCCCGCTCAGAGCGCCAGCATATAGGCGACGAGCGAGTCTTTTTCGTCCGCCGTCAGCTTGAGGCTAAGCACCAAGTTGAAGAACTCGACGCAGTCGGCGAGCGTCAGCAACCGCCCGTCATGCAGATAGGGCGGCGAGTCTTTGATGCCGCGCAGCGTGAAGGTCTTAATCGGGCCGTCCGGCAATTGCACCAGCCCGTTCACGGTATGGCCGACTTCATAAAAGCGCTCGAGCTTCAGATCGTGCATGTTGTTGTCCAGGAACGACAGAGCCGGGATGTGGCACTCGGCGCAGCGGCCCTTGCCGAGAAACACGCGCTCGCCCGCCAGCTCACGTTCGTTGGCCTTGCTCGGGTCGAGCCGGCCGGCCGGATCGAGCTTCGGGGCCGGTGGAAAGTCGATCGCGTTCTGCATTTGCGCCAGCATCGCGGTCTGGTCATGGCGCTCCGGCAGGTTCACCCCTTTGCGCTGGGCGCTCATGTGGTCGCCGTTGAAATAAGCCGTGCGCTGCTCGAACTCGGAGAAGTCCTCGACCGAGCGCAGCGACCGCTTCGAGCCGTGGATCTGCTGGTTGAAAAGGCCGCGTAGACTGACCGTATCGAGCCGGAAGCGGGCGGCCTGAGGCCGCACATCCGGCGTCTGGTGAAAGGCGGCGTTGGTGTGAAAATTGGAGTGGCAGTCGAGACAGGTGATCCCGAGGCTCTGGTCCTCGACCTTGCGGTCCTCGGTCTGGTTGAACTCCTCCTGCGGGAACGGGGTCAACAGGAGGCGCAACCCCTCCATCTGCACCGGCGTAATAAAGCCGACCATCATCTCGTAATAATTCTTAATGGTCAGCAGCCGCCCGCGCGAGACGTCCCCGAGTTCAGGATGCCCGCTCAAAAAGATCGGCGGCGGGAACTCCGGCGTGAAGGTGTCGGGGAGATCGAAATCGACATCGAAACGCCGCAGGTTGCGGCCTTCCTGAGTTCTGATCTCGTCGATCTGACTGTTTGGGATGACCTGACCGCCGGTTGCCTGCTTGACATGCGGCAAAGGCGTGAACCCCGGGGGCAGCAATCCCCGCTGGCGGACTTCATCAGGGCTCATACCGGCCAGCGTGTCCCAGGTAGCCCCGGCAGGTAGCTTGACGCGGACGCCGCCCTGGACGGGTTTGCGGCCGCCCGACATCATCACGCCGGGAATTGGATTGTTCGACAAATCGTAACGCTGATCGAGAACCGACTGCTGGTCCCGCATGACCTGCGGCTTTTCAGCCTCGTCATTGGCCTTGACGGCCGAAAGCGGCAGGGTCGGCAGCGGCCGGTAGGTCGCGCTGGGCGGCAGCGGGTCGGCGGCGGCAGAGAACCACGCCATGCTGGCCGCCGCTGCCCCGACAAGCAGCGAGATTCGAGCGGTTCCGGGCATGCCCCCTCCTGTTGCGTTCAGAACAGCCGGTGATCAACGCTTCGAGCGCTCGTTTGTTGCGCAGTTCCGAAAATTGAATTCGGCTTAACCGGCGATTAACGGCGGCGCCGTAGAATGGGACACGGAGGTGCGCGAGGAATGCTCGAACAGCACGCACTCGCAATAATTGGCGGTGCTCTGGTGCTGATGGCGCTCACTCTCGTTCGCCCGTCCTCAGGGCTGCGTATGATCGTGCTCGGATTGCTGCTGGCGGCGGCGGCGCTGCTTGGCATGAGCTTGGGCCTGCGGGATTTTGTGGGCGCATTGACCGGACAGGGCTGAACCGGCCCCACCCGGTGGCAGATTGCTTTTCTTCAGATTGCCTCGAGCCCGGGCTTCGAATCGGCGTTTCGGTCAGGGGGCGCATCGGCGAGCTTCCCGGCCGCCGCCGCTCGGCTCCACCTCCATCCTTATGAGGGTTCCGGCAACCGCTGGTAAAACCGGTTGCGGGCTGTACGATGTGGAGCTAACCCCTGGCGTTGGAGGGGGCAGCGAATTTCGGATGGCGGGCAATCTCGTGCAAGGCGCGGTCTTCACCGTGATGGTGGTGCGCGCCGGATTGTTGCGCGATCCTGGCTTTGAAGCCGAACTCGCCGAGCAGGTGCGCAGAAGTCCGCGTTTCTTTCTGAATGCGCCGGTTGTGCTCGACCTTAAAGGAGCGGGGGAATTTACCCGCGAAGCCGAGTTCGATACGGCTAGAGAGATCCTGCGCCGCCATACCTTGACCCTGATTGGCGTGCAGAACGCCGCGCCGGTCCAAGCGGATGCCGCCGCCGGGGCGGGCCTCGCAGGCTTCGCGCCGAACGCGACACAGCCCAGCCGGCCGCGCCCGCCAGAAGCGGCGCCGCCGCAGAGCGTGGCTGCCCCGGCGGTGGGCAGATCTCGGCTGGTTTCGCAGCCGGTCCGGTCGGGCACCCAGATCTATGTGCGGGGCGGCGATCTCGTCGTAACCGCACCTGTGAGCCCCGGCGCTGAAATCATGGCGGACGGCAATATTCACGTCTACGCGGCGCTGCGCGGGCGGGCGCTGGCTGGGGCCGGCGGCGACGCTGAGGCGCGAATCTTTTGCAGCCGGCTGGAGGCGGAGCTGGTCAGCATCGCCGGGCGCTATCTCGTCAGCGATCAAATATCGCCGGAGCACAGGGGTTTGCCGGTGCAGATCGCGCTTATTGATGATCGGTTGACCATCGAGCGGAATTGACCTTCAAATTTGCGGTAGCGCCTTCTGAGGCGGCAGCGGGGGCTGCTGCGAAGGCTGCATGGTTTTGCTGGGGAAAAGGGGGAGGCCTGTTTGGCAAAGGTAATCGTGCTCACTTCGGGCAAAGGGGGCGTCGGCAAGACGACCTCAGCGGCGGCCATCGCCACCGGCCTGGCATTGCGCGGCAAGCGCACCGTCGTCATCGATTTTGATGTCGGGTTGCGCAATCTCGACCTGATCATGGGGTGCGAGCGCCGCGTCGTCTTTGACTTCATCAACGTGATCAACGGGGACGCCAAGCTCAACCAAGCATTGATCAAGGATAAGCGCAACGATAACTTATATATATTTCCAACTTCCCAGACGCGCGACAAGGAGGCCTTGAAGCGCGACGGCGTCGAGCGGGTGCTCGAAGAGTTGAAGGACAATTTCGACTATATCGTCTGCGACAGCCCGGCCGGCATCGAGCATGGCGCGATCACCGCGCTTTATTTCGCCGACAGCGCGGTCATCGTCACCAATCCCGAGGTCTCCTCGGTCCGCGACAGCGACCGGAACCTCGGCATCCTTGCGTCCAAGTCGCGCCGCGCCGAGCACAATCTGGAGCCGGTCGAGGTGCATCTGCTGCTGACCCGCTACTCACTGGAACGCGTCAAAAAAGGCGAGATGCTGTCGGTCGAGGACGTCAAGGAGATCCTTTCGATCCCGCTGTTGGGTGTGATCCCCGAATCCGAATCGGTATTGCGCGCCTCGAATACCGGGACCCCGGTGGTTTTCGACCAGGAAAGCCCGGCGGGGCGGGCCTATCTCGACGCGGTCGCCCGGTTTGTCGGCGAACAGCGTGAGATGCGCTTTGTGCAGACCGAGCGCAGGAGCATTTTCCGCACGCTCTTCGGGAGAGCCTGATGCGCCTGCTGGATCTGCTCTTCCCGGAGCGCCGCAATAGCGCTTCGATCGCCAAGGACCGGCTGAAGATCGTCCTCGCTCATGAGCGGGCCAGCCAGGATGCACCGGAGTTTCTGCCGGCGCTGCAACAGGATTTGCTCGACGTCGTTGCCCGCTACGTCGAGATCTGCGATGACACGCTGCGTGTCAATGTCGGGAAGTCGGCGGACACCTCGCTTCTTGAAATCAATGTCGAGATCGACCGCTCCAGGATCAAACCGGCCA
>JAFASL010000368.1 GCA_019244535.1 Alphaproteobacteria bacterium | reverse complement strand
TCCTTTGGCCCGTCCAGCTGGACGGTCTCGATCTTGAGCGGCTCGCCCGCCTTGAAAGCGACAGCAGCGCGTGTCTCCACGACCTCCTCCCTGGTTCGGGTTGGTGCGGACCAAGTTAACGCTACGGGCTTATCGCATCTGCGCCGTGCCACGGACAAGAGCCAGGAGCGAATCCTTGTTTGCGCGGACGGCTCGATCAGAATAAAGCGAACGCCATGATAACACTGGCGCCCCGGAGGAAGGATGAGATTGCCGATCTCGCGGCTCGGCTTGGGATTGCTGTTGCCTCTCGTCGCGATGTGGCCCGCTGCGGCCGCCGATGTTGAAGCCGGCAAGGCGGACTTCAAGAAATGCGCGCTTTGCCACACAACCGAGGCCGGGAAGAACAAAATCGGGCCCAGCCTCTTTGGAATTGTCGGCCGCAAGGCTGGGAGCGTGGAAAATTTCAATTACTCCGAAGCGATGAAAAATTTCGGCCACACTTGGGACGCCGCGACGCTCGATACGTACTTGACCGATCCGCGCGCGACTGTTCCGCAGACGAAAATGATATTCCCCGGCATAAAGGACGAGAAGGAGCGGCAAGACATCATCGCCTATCTCGAGACGCTGAAGTGAATCCGAGGCGGTAAAGGTTCGTGGTGTTCGGCTTATCGCGACGCGTCGTGTTCAGGCTGCTGGTTGTTTTGGTGGCGAGCGGCGTGCCGGCAGTTGCCCGCGCCGGTGACGAGAAAGTGCAGATTGGCTGGCTGTCGCAGGCGGTCAAAAGAAGCCTGCCGCTTTCCTACCTCGACCAGCCGCCGCCGGACGAGGGGCTTCAGGGCGCCCGGCTCGGCATAGCCGATAATGACACGACCGGCCGCTTCACCGGCCAGTCATTTGCATTCACCGAGGCGATTGTGCCGGAGGATGGCGACGTTGCCGAGGGTCTCCGCGATCTCGCTGCAAAGGGGATCCGGCTGGTCGTCACCGATTTGGCGGCGCCGGAGCTGTTGTCGGCTGCGGGGATGCCAGAGGCTTCGGAGATCACATTTTTCGATGCCGGTACCGCGGACGACCGCCTGCGCGGCACGGATTGCCGCGCCAACATTCTGCATTTGTTGCCGAGCCGGGCGATGCTCGCCGATGCGCTCGTCCAATACCTCGTTGCAAAGCGCTGGCAAGAGCTTTTGCTCGTCGTGGGTCATGCCGACGGAGATCGCGAATTTGCGGGAGACATCCGCCATGCCGCGCTGAAGTTTCAGGCGCACATCGTTGAGGAGAAACCCTGGACCTTCGTTCCGGGGGCGCGGCGGACCGATACTGGGCATTTTGCTATCCAGGCTGAAGTCGCGCGCTTTACGCAGGGAATCAGTTACGACGTGCTGGTCGTTGCCGACGAGGCCGGCGAGTTCGGCGACGATCTCTCCTACCGCACCTTCGCCCCGCGCCCGGTCACGGGGACGCAAGGTTTGGTGCCGAGCGCCTGGGCACGACCGCACGAGCAATGGGGCGCCACCCAGCTCCAACAGCGATTTTTGCGGCAAGCCGGACGCTGGATGACGGACCGCGATTACGGCGCGTGGATGGCGGTGCGGGCGATCGGTGAAGCAGCGACACGGTCAAAGTCAGCCGAGCCGGCCGCCATCGTCTCCTTCATCCGCAGCGACCGGTTCGAGCTTGCCGCCTACAAAGGCGCCCGGCTGAGCTTTCGTTCATGGGACGGCCAGCTGCGGCAACCGGTTTTGCTCGCCGATCCGCGCTCACTCGTCTCGGTCTCACCGCAGCCCGGCTTCCTCCACCAATTCTCCGAGCTCGATACGCTCGGCGTTGACAAGCCCGAGACGAAATGCCGAATGGGTTGATCGCCCGCGCGGTGGTGATCGCACTGCTCGGAGCGGCACGGATCGCGGCAGCCGACACGATCTATGTGTCGAACGAAAAGGACAACACCATCACGGTCGTTGATGGGGCCGCCCTCACACCGGTCAAGACAATCCCGGTCGGGCAGCGCCCGCGCGGCATTCTTTTATCTAAGGACGAGAAGTCCCTCTACATTTGCGCCAGCGACAGTGATCACATCGAAGTGCTCGATCTGGCGAGCGCTAAGATCGAGAGGACCTTGCCGAGCGGACCCGACCCGGAGTATTTCGCGCTCGATCCGACGGGCAAGCTGCTTTATGTCGCGAACGAGGACAGCAATCTCGTCACAGTGATCGACGTCGGTCGCGGCGAAGTCGTCACCGAGATCCCGGTCGGCGTCGAGCCGGAAGGAATGGGCATCAGCCCCGACGGGAAATATCTCGTCAACACCTCCGAAACCACCAACATGGCGCATGTGATCGATACGGCTAAACGCCAGGTCGTGGCCAATATTCTGGTCGACAGCCGTCCACGGCGCGCCGTATGGACGGCGGACGGTGCGCAGTTCTGGGTTTCGGCCGAGATCGGTGGGACGGTAAGCGTCATCGACGCCGCCAAACGTGAGATCGTCAAGCGCATCACGTTTGCGGTACCCGGCGTGGCGGCCGAAGCGATCCAGCCGGTCGGGATAGCAATCACCCGCGACCGCAAGCTCGGCTTTGTCGCGCTCGGTCCCGCCAACCGCGTTGCCGTGATCGATGCGCAGAGCTATGAAGTTCTCAAGTATCTGTTGGTCGGGCAACGGGTATGGAGCCTCGGTTTCAATCCGGATCAGAGCCGGGTCTACACGACGAACGGGGTCAGCAACGATATTTCGGTGATCGAGGTCGGATCGCTGAAGGTCATCAAGTCCGTGCCGGTCGGCCAAGCCCCGTGGGGCGTCGTCTCCCGCCCGTGAGGCTTTCATGAACATTGCACCGGCATTGGAGGTCGAGAAGCTCGGACATCGCTTCGGGCCGCGGCGGGTTCTGAAAGACGTCTCGTTTTCGATCGCACCCGGCGATTTCACCGTGCTCCTCGGTTTGAATGGCGCCGGTAAAACGACATTGTTCTCGCTGGCGACGCGGCTCTATGCCCAGGCCGAAGGAACAATCCGCATCTTTGGCATCGACATCCGCGAACGGATGCTGGCGTGCCTGCGGCAAATGGGGATCGTTTTCCAGCAGCCGACGCTCGACCTCGACCTCTCGGTTGAACAGAACCTGTTCTACCATTGTGCATTGCACGGTTTGTCGCATCGAGAGGCGGCTCGCCGGATCGCGGCGGAAATCGACCGCGTCGCGCTTACCGAGCAGCGCCGCGACAAGGCACGGCGCCTCTCCGGTGGCCAGCGGCGGCGCGTCGAGATAGCGCGGGCGCTGCTGCACCAGCCGCGACTGTTGTTGCTCGACGAGCCGACAGTCGGCCTCGATATCGCCAGCCGACAGTTCATGCTCGACCACGTGCGCCGGCTCTGCCGCGAAGAGG
>JAFASL010000123.1 GCA_019244535.1 Alphaproteobacteria bacterium | reverse complement strand
CACGACGAAGTCGTTCCATGCGACCTGCCGCCGATCGACGCCATGCCCGTCAGCGATAAATTGCCGCTCCGCTTCCGGCTCGTGCACCAGCACCAGATCGGCGTCGCCGCGCGCCGCCGTCGCCAGTGCCTGGCCCGTACCCTGAGCGAGCACACGCACAGAGATGCCGGTCTGCCTGGTGAATTCGGGCAGAATGCGCGCGAGAAGCCCCGAATTTTCGACCGAGGTCGTCGAGGCGAGCACGATCGCCTCCTCGGCATCGGCCCAGCTGGCGACGACGACAGAAAGGGCAATTATTACCGCCGCAAGCCGGAGCCACATCTAGCGTTCCTCGCCCGCGCCGAGCGCGAAGATGGTGGCGCTGACCGCAATACTAATGCCGATCAGCACAAATCCGAGACCGAGGGACACAGACAGATTGCCCTTGCTGGTTTCAAGGACGATTGTCGTTGTCATCGTGCGCGCGTAGCCGGCGATATTGCCGCCGACAATCAGAATAGCCCCGACCTCGGAGATGGTCCGGCCAAACCCGGCGAGAACCGCGGTCAGCAGCCGGCGTCGCGCTATTGCCAACAGGTGCATAACGACGCGCAGCCGTGTCGCGCCGTCGACCTGAAGCGCCGGGCCATATTCCGCCCACAAATCCATCGACGCGCTGTGCACGAGCGCGGTGACGATCGGCAGGGCCAACACGGTTTGCGCGAGCACCATCGCGCCCGGGGTGAACAACATGCCGAGACTTCCAAGCGGACCCGAGCGAGAGAGAAGCAGATAGAGAGCGAGGCCGGCGACCACCGGGGGAAGCCCCAGCAATGCATTGAACATCACGACAAGGATTTGCCGGCCCGGAAAGGTCTAGACCGCGAGCGCCGCTCCCAACGGCGCCCCGGAGAGCGTGGCCAAAGCAGTGGCGGAAATGCTTACCGCGAGCGAGAGCGCGATGATACCTCCGAGCCCTCCGAAATCTGAGACGGCCGACAAGTCCCAACCGTACACCGGTCAGCAGCGCCCCGCGCGGCAATTGTCCACAGATCGAAACTGTCGATGTTCACCGCCTCTGTCCAGGTCACACAGCCCTCTCGGTGGCAGCCGCGCGATCGGGCCTTCGGCTAACGCCCCGAACCGTAGCGCCGGCTCGACGGGCTGGCGGACCAGCGATCGCCTTCCGACCGCTGCCGGGTTTCGCTTCCTCTCAACAGACTGCGGCTGCCGGAGCTGCCGGCTTCCGGGTCACGGCTTTCTTTCTGGGGGGTCGGCGCCCGCTCGCGGCGGAGTTCCTCCATGCGGGCGCGGATCGTCGCAAAATCGTCGGCGGCGCGGGGTCTAGTCACGTCTCCTCCTCGAGCTTGGCGGAGCCTCGGCGAGGCTCATGTTGCTTGTTAAGGAAAGCTTGCGCCCATGCTCGCGCATGGGCGGCGCTCGGGCAAGCAAAAATCAAGGCGTCGAGGCGAGCAGGCGTTGTCCAAGAGTGATCTGCACATTGGCGACGACATCGTTGAACGGAATGCCGCCGAATTCGGACGCCTCCATCATTTTGATCATGTTTCCGGCGATCGTGTTCCTTTCTCCGGTGAGCGCCTTTAGTTGAGCCACATAGCCGATATAGGTGGTGTCGTTGGCTTGGATCGCCTTGGTAACGCTCTGCAGGGTCTTCATTCCAAGGGTGCCCAAGGGCGCATTGATGTTCTTGTAGGTGCCGGCAAGCTGGCCGAAGAGGGCTCGGTGCTGCTGCAATGGCGCCGGAACGGCCTCGTCGGTCATGATCTCGATCACGACGCGGCCGTCATGCGCATAGTTATCGGTCAGTCCGGTGAGGCTCATTATCGTCGGACGGATATCCGTGTGATCGGTAAAGAAGGCTCCAGTCTGTCCCACGTGCTCGATGCCCGGGCCCGCCATACCTAGCCAGGTATTGGTGATCTCGGGCTGGAAGTCGCCGTGGTTCCACGCGAACCCCGCCCCTTCCTGCGAGCAGACCGAGAGCGGGACGCAATGCGTGGTATTTCCCGATGCCGACAGGAAATAGTCGGGATTGGCAAACAGAATGAAATTGGGAGTTCGCTTCGGGTCAGCCGTGACCATGTGCAGAAACGCTTGTTCCTGCTGGTCGGCGATCGCCTGGGTCAAAATATCGGTGTTGCCGGTTATTGGGTTGAATACCGTCAAGCCTTGGCCATCATTGCCTGTGCCGCCAACTTCATGTTCGAACCGGCGGGTAATCGGGTCCAATTGTCCCGGGTTCCCGCTTATGTAAAAGGTCGGTGCATCATCAGAGTGCACGGCAAACGGTGTGCCTTCACCGGTCTCCGTCGCCATCAGCCTGCTCAGATCGGCGTCGATCTCCCCGAGTTTGGAGTAGGTGCAAGGGGTGTTGACCCCGTCACAGTTAGAGGGCGACGGTGGACCGCCGACGAAATGGTCGTTTTCGTCCGCGGTGACCACAAACAGCGTGTTCGCGGTGGTGATCCCATCGGCCTTCAAGCGGCTGAAGAATTTTCCGAAAGCTGTGTTGAACGCGGCTAGCTGTTCCACATAGCCCGCCTCCCCCGGGCCGAAGGTGCCACTTCCGGTGATATGGTTATCGTGTGCGTCCTCAATATAGCCGTAAACCACAGGTACACCAGCTTCGAGCATCGTTGCCAGATAACCCAATGTCTGTGACGCCGTCGGATCGAAGCCTGGGAAGCCGGGATTGGGCGGGATGGAGTCGTCGGCAATGACATTGCCGTCGAGGTCCCTGACCGGACCGCTGGGAGAGATTTGAGGTTGGACGTTGGTATTGCCGTAAAGTGCACTGAAGCCGACATAGCCGCCGGGCTCGTCTTTCAAGATGTCGGGCGCGCCCTTGTTGGCGCATACCGCACTATTCTTTGCGCAATGGACAATGATGCCCTCGAAATCGGCGACTGCCTTGTTGTGGTTGCTGGCCGCCTCCATGGCTTGCGGCGAATTTGCTCCGAATACATTGTTGATGTCGCTGCTAACGTTCTCAAACTCGATATTAGCGATCGAGAAGGCGCCGACGTCACAGCCGGCGCGCGTGAAAGGCACCCATGGAGCCGGCGCGTTCTTGCCGCGCTGATCGAGCATCTCCGGCAGACCGTCAGCCAGGACATCGGTCCAGTAGGTAAAAGAGCTTGGGAAAGAGCTGGCAATACCGTTGGTGTTGAATAGGCCAAAGCTGTTACCGATAGAGACTCCGAATTTATCGCCATATACGCCGGTCAACGCGGTAACTATGTCAACCGAAGTGTGCGAGATCAGCGGCGTCCAGTGGTTGGTTAGAAATGCCCCGTTCTGCTCCAAAAAATTCAGCAGGTTCGGCATCTGCTCGAGGTCCGAGGGAACATTGGGATTGTCGCGGCGAAAATGGACATTATCGAACTGGATGTAGACTATGTGCTTGATGCCGTTGCCGAGATTGCATTGCGCCAATGCCGGTTGGCCGAAGCCTCCTACGAGCAATGCAGCGGTGGCCAAAAAACCCAATCGTCTCATCTAAGGGTCCCCGGATCGGTGTTGTTGAGATCGCCGGGCTATCGCCCCGGGCACCGGGAACCTAGCCGCCGACTGTTACCGATCGGGGTCACCCATATTGCGGAAAAATGACGCTTGGGGTGCGGCAACGGGGCGCCGATGCGCCGATGGCTCCTGAAACGCAACTTTGGGTAGATCTCCGCGGGTCTACGGGGGTCCGGCGATACTCCGGACCGGCATTATGAGCTTGCATCGGAAGGCGAACTAAGCCACCTGACTAAACAATGGCCACACTCGAGGACATCGTTGCGGCAGCGGCGAAAGTATTCCGGACCAAAGGCTACCATGCCGCCACGGTCCGCGACATCGCCGACGAGGTCGGCATCCTGAAGGGCAGCCTCTATCATCATTTCGACAGCAAGGAGGAGCTGCTCTACCTCGTCGTCAAAGAGCCGATCGCGCAGATGTACCGCACCATCAACGACATCGCCGCTGCCGACACGACCGCGACGCAAAAGCTGCAGCGCGCCATCGCTGCGCATCTCGAAGCTTTCGACCGGCACTACCCGCATCTCTTTGTCTATCTTCGCGAGCGCGAGTCGGTGAAGCGGCGGTTCCGCGAAAAAATCGGCTTCTCCCCGAAAGAGTACGAGCGCTGCTGGCAGCAGATCATTCGGGAAGGCGTCGAGAGCGGCGAGTTCCGCGCCGATCTCGACATTCAAGTCGCCTCTTACGGCCTCTTGGGTATGCTGAATTGGGCTTACAAATGGTATGACCCGCAAGGCCGTCTCGGCGTTCGGCAAGTCGCCGAGCAATTCACCTCTCTGGCCCTCGCCGGCCTAGCCGCCACTGCCGCAGCGGCGCAAACTCAGCCGCGTCAGGCTGGCGGATTGACCGGCAAATTGCGGCCTATGAGTCGGGGTTGACACCCTCCGCAGCGGCGCTTAGCGTTCTGTCTACCAAACGGGCGTTTGGTTCTTGGGTGCCCTATTTGCCAAAGGGAGCTCTAAATGAGTCGCGCTTACAACGTCATCGACGCCGACGGCCACATTCTGGAGCCGCTCGATCTGTGGGACAAATACATCGACCCGCAATTCCGGGATCGTGCCCCCAAGGTCGCCAAGGGGGAGAATGGCAAGGAACGGCTTGTCATCGAGGAACACGCGGTCGGTGACAATCGGATCGGCATCGGCCGGATCGGCGCGGTCGGCGCCCGGCAGGGTGTCGTCGAGGCCGACACAATGGCGTACAAGGACGGCAAGCCCGGCGGCTTCGATCCGCATAAGCGTATTCCCGACATGGATGCCGACGGCATCGACGCGGTCTTTCTGTATCCGAGCCTAGGGCTGTTCTCCGGCGCCATTCACGACCCGCCCCTCGCCGCTGCGGTCTGCCGCGCGTATAACCGCTGGCTCGCCGATTACTGCAAGCCCTACCCCGAGCGCCTGTTCGGCGTCGCAATGCTGCCGATGCA
>JAFASL010000860.1 GCA_019244535.1 Alphaproteobacteria bacterium | reverse complement strand
ACGCCGCCGCTCGGCGGCACCATCCTGCCCGGCATCACGCGCGCCTCCATCATCGAGCTGGCTAAGGACAGGGGGATCACGGTGCGCGAGGAGCCCTACGCCTTTAGCCAGTGGCGCGCCGACGCCGCGAGCGGCCACCTCAGGGAGACCTTCGCGTGCGGCACCGCGGCGGTGCTGACGCCGATCGGGCGGGTCAAGTTCCGGGACGGCGAGTTCACCATCGGCAACGGCGATTCGAGCGCCCAGACCGAGGCGCTGCGCGCCGCGCTGATCGGCATCCAGCGCTGCCGCGCCCCCGATCCCCATGGTTGGGTGCATCGCGTGTTCTGATACATGATCGGTGGTCAGCAGAAGACGTAAAGCGGGCTTCCCGGGGCTGGGAGGATTTCGACACCGCCGTCGGCAAACACGGACGGAACGCCGCTTAACGGCAGCTCTCTAGGGGCACAGCTTCCAGCGCCGCCTCGCCGCTTCGTCTTCGGCGCGGGACTCGACCCAACGTTCGCCGGCGGGAGTTTCCTCGCTCTTCCAGAACGGCGCGTCGGTCTTCAGCCAGTCGATCAGAAATTGACAGGCGGCGAGCGCGGCTTCGCGGTGCGGTGAGGCCGTCGCGACGAGCACAATCCGGTCGCCGGGTTCAAGGCGGCCATAGCGGTGGATGATCAGCACGGCATCCAGCGGCCAGCGCCGGTGGGCCTCGGTCTCCATCTCGCCGAGCTTCTTCTCGGTCATGCCCGGATAGTGTTCGAGAGTGAGCGCCGAAACCCGCTCTTCGCCGCCCATGTCGCGAACCAGCCCGATAAAGCTGGAGAGCCCGCCGATCCGGTGATTGCCGGCAGCCAAGCGTTCGAGCTCGACGCCAACGTCGAAATCCTCGCGCTGTACGCGGATCATCGCGCTAGCCTCCGGTGACCGGCGGGAAAATGGCGACCTCGTCGCCCTCTCGCACTGGATGTTCGAGCCCGACGTAGTTTTGGTTTACCGCCACGCGGACGACCGAAAGATCGCGCAGCGCTTCGGCATACCGGCCGCCACGCGACTGCAGCCAATCCAGCAAGCCAGCTACCTCCCGTATTTCTGGCGGCAGGTCTAATTCTTCCTCGGCACAGCCGATCCGCGCACGCAACCAGGCAAAATAGAGGAGCTTCACGCGCCGACCTCCGAGAAGGGCAGAAAGTCTATCCCCGTGCCGGGCGAAAGTTCGCTCGTCTCTTCGTCGACTATCGCCAGCCCCTCCGATTGGGTAATCGAGGAAAGTATGCCGGCGCCATCTCGAGGGTATTTGACGGCAACGAGATCTCCGCCGTCGCGCCGCAGGCTCACCCGGACATATTCGCGCCGCCCGGGCTTCTTGCGATAGCTGAAGCCGGCCCGAACGGGGTAAAGCCGAGGGGTGACCTCCGTTGCGCCGGCGAGCTTGAAAATAAGCGGGCGGGCGAGCACGACAAAGGTCACGAGCGCCGCGACCGGGTTTCCGGGAAGCCCGATCAGAGGCACTCCGCTGATCTGCCCGAGCGCAACGGGTCGGCCGGGCTTGATTGCCAGACGCCAGAAATGCAACCGGCCCAGCCGTTCGATGGCGGGCCTGACATGGTCCTCCTCGCCGGTCGAAACGCCGCCCGAGGTGACGATGAGATCATGGTCCTGGCTGGCTGTGACTAGAGTGTCGGCCAGCGCCGCCTCGCGATCCGGTCGGATCCCGAAATCGCTGACCTCGCAACCAAGCCCTTCGAGGAGGGCCGCCAGCATGAAGCGGTTGGCGTCGTAGGTCATGCCGGACGACAGCGTCATGCCCGGTTCACATACTTCATCACCAGTGGAAAGGAGCGCCACACGCAATGGGCGAAATACAGCCAGCTCGCAATGGCCGAGCGCGGCTGCCAGCCCGAGATCTGCGGGCGCCAGCCGCCGCCCAGCGGCAAGCGCCACCGCGCCCTCGGCAACGTCCTCGCCGGCATGACGCCGGTTCGCCCCCTTTCTGATTCCTGGCTTGAGGTGGACCCTCCCCCCTTCGACGACACAGTCTTCCTGCATCATCACCGTATCCGTGCCGTCGGGCATCGGTGCGCCAGTGAAAATCCGGACGGCGGCTCCCCGCTGCGCCGGCTGCCCGAGCGGATGTCCCGCCGCCGCTCTGCCGGACACTGGGAGCACAGTCTCGGCCCCGGGCACCAGATCGGCATGAGCGAAGGCATACCCGTCGACTGCACTGTTGGCGTGCGGCGGCAAGTTCATCGAGGAGACGACATCGCGTGCCAGAACCCGCCCGCGGGCGCAGCCCAGCGGTGTCGTCGCGATATCGACTACTCTTGTGATCCGCTCCTCGATACGGGCGAGCGCGTCGTCGACGCTGAGGAGGGCACCGCCAAAAGCGAAGCAGTCGTCACTGAGCTGCGCCATTACTCCAGCCCGGTTTTGTAGTCGAGGATGAAGCTGGCAATCGCAGCCGGATCCGACAAGGGAAGCCATGGGCGACAAAACTCGGCCCGGTGCTGATCGGAGGCAATGGCGACGACGAAGGAATCGAGGGGGTGTAGCAACGGCTTTCCGAGCGCGCTGCGATAGACCTCGATCTTGGGGTGGTTATGATGCTTGTACCCTTCGACAAGCAGCAGATCGACGGGCGTCATGCGCATCAGCAAGTCGTCGAGCGAGGGCTCCGTCTCACCGCGCAGCTCGTGCATCAACGCCCATCGGCGACCCGAGGCTACCATGACCTCCTGTGCTCCGGCCTGCCGATGGCGCCAGGAATCCTTGCCCGGCTGATCGACATCAAAAGCATGATGCGCATGCTTTATCGTAGACACCGTGAGCCCGCGCGAGACGAACTGCGGTATTAACGACGTCATCAATGTCGTTTTGCCGCTTCCGCTCCATCCGGCGAGGCCGAAGATCCGCATCGCCGCCCTTTCTATGGGCTCACTTAGTGCGCGAGCACGGCCGTCGCAACGCTCTATGCCAAATGCTCTGATTTGCGGTTCGCGGGCGCGACGCGAGGGCGTGCCATGTGGCGCAGGCCGGCTTGCAGGTAGTCATACCCGGTCACCAGGGTCAGGATCGCAGCAATCCATAAGAGGAGCTCGCCAATCCCCGTGACCGGCACAAAACCCGGCCCGGCATCGCCTACTATGAGCACCCCGATCGCGACCATCTGGATGACCGTTTTCCATTTTGCGAGCCGGGACACTGGCATTCCGACCCGCAGCCCGGCAAGGTACTCGCGAAGCCCAGAAACCAGGATCTCACGGCACAGGATAACCAGGGCGGGCAGCAAGGCCTCCGCCGACAGCCGGCCAAACGCGGTCAGCATAAACAATGTCGCCGAGACCAGCAATTTATCGGCGATCGGGTCAAGGAAGCGGCCGATTTCAGATTGCTGTTCCCAGCGCCGCGCCATATGCCCGTCGAGCCAGTCGGTGACCGCCGCGGCCGAGAAAAGCGCACAAGCAAACCAGCGGGCATA
>JAFASL010000772.1 GCA_019244535.1 Alphaproteobacteria bacterium | reverse complement strand
CTTGAACTCGCGCCGCGCTTGCGAGGTGAACAGGTCGGGCGGCATCCACGGCATGTCGAGATGGCAGTCGGCCGAGATCCTGCGGTATTGCATATTGTTTTCCCCGCTCCAGTGTCGAAGGGTGCCGATCGATACTGTACTCCTTCGAAGCGGCGCTTTCACAGCAAAGCGGGCCCTGAAGCCCCGCGTTTTTGCGCAGAGCACATGAGCGGGGCGCAACCCGGGCTTGCCTATGCACGCAAAATGAGGTATATTCCATCTATTAACAATCTAAGGTCGTATCAGATGCGTTCAACCGTCATTGCAGCCTTGGCCGTGCTGTCTCTCGCCCCGGCGGCTGCCCTCGCGCAAACCGCGCCGCAAGTCGCCGCCGCCGAGAGCACCGCCGCGGCCCCCTCCGCTCCCGCCGGCAATGGCGGCATCACCCGGGACCAATTCATCCAACGCGCCAAGGACCGGGCAGCGCAGCGTGCCTCGACCCGGTTCGACCAGATGGACACCGACCACGACGGTGTTCTCGACCGCGCCGAGCTGCGCGCCTGGCGCAATCAGCACCCGCGCCACGCGGCCACCCAGCCGCCCACCACACAGGCGGCGCAGCCCACGGCACAATAATCCCGCTGTCGGCTCCGCCAATTCGCGGTAGACTTAGTCCCACCGCGAACGGGAGGAGCCGACAATGCCAGACGCTGGAACTGTCGAGACGAGGGCTGCATCGCATGCCGGGGAGGGAGTTCGCATAGCCGGGCTCGACCATGTGGTGCTGCGCGTCGGCGACCTCGACCGGGCGATCGGGTTTTATCAACGGGTGCTGGGCTGCCACGTCGAACGCGAATTGCAGCAGCCGCGGCTCGTGCAACTGCGCGCCGGGTCGGCGCTGATCGACCTGGTGCCGGCTGCGACCTCGCCGAGCGAGGCGGCGGACCGGGCGGGGCGCAACATGGACCATTTTTGCGTGCGCCTGGCGGGCTTCGACGCGGCGGCGCTGAAGGCGCATCTTGCAAGAAACGGCGTCGATCCCGGCGAGGTCCACGAGCGCTACGGGGCCGAAGGCTACGGCCCGTCGATCTACATCAGCGACCCCGACGGCAACACCGTCGAGCTCAAGGGCCCAGCGACGCGGGGGCTGTAGCGCGGGAAGTGACCCGGCGATGGCCGAGTTCTTTCCCGGTTTTGAGCAGCGGCGCGTCCAGACTTCGCGGGCCGAGATAAATCTGGTCACCGGGGGCAGCGGGCCGCCGCTGTTGCTATTGCACGGCTACCCGCAGACCCATCTGATGTGGCGCAAGCTCGCGCCGCGCCTGGCCGCTGAATTCACCGTCGTCGCGCCCGATCTGCGCGGCTATGGCGACAGCTCGAAGCCGGCCGCCGGGCCCGAGCATGTCAATTATGCGAAGCGGGCGCTGGCGCAGGACCAGGTCGAGACAATGAAGGCGCTCGGCTTCGAGCGGTTCATGGTGGCCGGCCATGATCGCGGGGCCCGGGTCGCGCACCGGCTGGCGCGAGACCATCCGGAGCGGGTCGAACGGGTGGCATTGCTCGATATCGTCCCGACGCTCTACCGCTTCGAGACGATCGACCAGCAGGCCGCGACGTCGAGTTACCATTGGTTTTTCCTGATCCAGCCAGGCGGGCTGCCGGAGCGGCTGATCGGCGCCGAGCCCGAATTCTTTCTGCGCTCGATGCTGCGCCCTTCGGCGGTGTTCGAGCCCGAAATCTTTGCCGAATACCTGCGCTGCTTCAACAACCCGGAGACGATCCGCGCGACCTGCGACGAGTACCGCGCCGGGGCTTCGATCGACCTCGTCCATGACCGGGCCGACCGCAGCCGCCGGCTGACGATGCCGCTCCTCGTGCTGTGGGGCCAGCGGAGCTCGCAGGGCAGCGGCTACGACGTGCTTTCCGTCTGGCGCGACCACGCCGAGAATGTCTCCGGACAGGCCATCGGCAGCGGCCATTTCCTCGCCGAGGAGGCGCCGGATGAGACCTACCGGGCCTTACGCGGCTTTTTCGGCGGCAAGTCCGCGTAAACGCGCTTTAGGCTGGAGCGAACAAGTCGGAACTGGCCGCGGGCTGCGGTGACGGCGCCGGCGGGGCGGCAAATGCGGCGTCGTTCTGCAGCACCGGCAAGACGCGGTCCGCAAACAGCCGCATGTTTTTCTCCGCCTCGCCGTGCGGGATGCCGCCGAACGAGAATTCGGTGACGACATGGTCGGTGCCGGTCACCCGCTGCAGTTCGGCGATCTGCTGGATGCAGTCGTCGGGTGTGCCGACGATCTGGATCTTGACGTAGAACTCGGTCGCCCTGACCCGTTCCTCCTCGCTCTGCAGGCGGGCATAGGTCTTGGCCATCTTGCCGTAGGTCTCGTAGCCTTTGACTGTCGCGAGATGGCCATCCGAGAAATGGTAGTGGTTGTCGATCGACTGCCATTTCTTGCCGAGCCACTCCATCGCGCGATCCTGCGCCTCGCCGCGGCTTTCGGCGCAGGAGACGTTGGTCAGGATGATTGGCGGCGGCGGGTTGTGGCCGACGCTCTGCGCGATCTCGCGGTAGGCGACGATGTTCTCGGCCGCCTTGGCCCATTCGTTCTGCATGACCACGAGAATGCCAAAACCCAGCTTGGCCATGATCTCGGCCGATTCCGGACTGACCGAGGACGCGTAGAAGCGTTCTTCGGGGTGCGAGATCGGGCGCGGCCGGATCGTCGTCTTCGGGATCCGGTAGAACTCGCCCTGCGACTCGAATTCGGGCTCGCGCAGCGCCTTCCTGATCAATTGCGCCGCCTCCGCGAAGCGGGGCCGCGCCTCTTCCATCGGAATGCGGAACCCCTCGTATTCCACACTTGCCGCGCCGCGGCCAAAGCCGAAGAGGCACCGCCCGCCGGACAGGATGTCGAGCAATGCGATCCCCTCGGCGACGCGGATCGGGTCGTGCCACGGCAAGACGATGACCGCCGTCCCGAGCAGGATCCGTTTCGTGCGGCCGGCGAAATAGGCCAGCAGCTCGAGCGGCGCCGGCGACATCGCATAGCCGGTGAAATGGTGCTCCAGCGCAAACAGCGAGTCAAAACCGAGCGGCTCGGCGAGATCGCCCATCGCCAGATGGTCCGACACGACCGCCACGTCGGGTCGAGGCGGCTCGGACAGCATGTTGAGCGCAATGCCAACTTTCATGATTTAGCTCCTCAGGTCATCATCGCCCCCGCGAAAGCGGGGGTCCAGTGGAACCGGTACCGACCTGGCTGCTCTCGGTCCCGCTTTCGAAGGGACGACGCGCCGTGTGCATCTCCGCGCCTCCCGTGTCTCAGCGGCAAATTTTACTTTGTGCGAAGGCGGTACCAGGGATGCGGCTGACCCGGCACCTTGCTGCGCATGGTGTAGACCGAGGTGCGGGCGGTGAAGAAGATCGTCTTCAGGTCGGGCCCGCCAAAGGCGAGGTTGGCCGGGACCTCGGGGGTGCGGATGATGCCGATCCGCGATCCGTCGGGTGCGAACACCCAGGTGCCGCCGGGCCCGGTGCAATAGACGCGGCCCTCGACATCCACCTTCATGCCGTCGGGAACGCCGTCGGTCTCCTCGGATGACATGTCGGCGAAGATGCGCCGCCGCGCCATGTTGCCCGAGGCGTCCAGATCAATCGCATGGATGTACTGCGCGTGGCGCGTATTGGCGACGTAGAGGGTGCGCTCGTCCGGCGAGAAGGCAAGCCCGTTCGGGTATTCAAACTCGGCGACGAGCCGGCTCCTGCCATCGGGTTTGACGGCATAGACGCCGGAATGCGGCAATTCCTTATCGGCCAAGGGCACGCGCAGCCCCGGGTCGGTGAACCAGATGCTGCCGTCCGACTTACAGACGACGTCATTGGGACGGTTGATCCGCTTGCCCTCATAGCGGTCCATCACGACTTCGCTATGCGTGTCGTCGGACCAGCGGGTGACCCGCCGGTTGCCGCCCTCGCAGACGATGACCCGGCCCTGCAGATCAAAGGTCGTGCCATTGCCTTCCCCGGTTCCGGCGCGCACGGTTTCCGGCGCCTGGCCGATCCGCAGCCGATAAAAGATGCTGCTGCGGACATCGGCGAAATAATAGAAGTCATCGGGATGCCACAGCGGGCCTTCGGTGAAGACAAAGCCCGTTGCCGGGCGTTCTGCGGTGGTGGTCTCGAGGATAGCATCTAGGCCGGGCATTTCCATCCCTTCCAATTCGGCACTGTCGGGGACCGCAAGGCTACTCCCGACCCAGCAGCGTGTCCAATTCACCCGCCGTGCAAACCGAGTTCACCGGATTGTGCAGGATGTGCGCACAACCCGGTAGGTAGAGAAGTAGCCGATCGTATGGGTCGAAATGCGGAGGAATGCATATTCGCTGAAACCCGGCTTTAGCCTGTCCACGACCTCCAGGTGACAAGTCTTGCCCGGCAACAGTGTCACGGTCATGGTCCGTACGCTTTGCGGATCATTCTGGGTACGGACGAGCCGGCCATCCTGTTCCACCCGCCAGGACGCATAGGTGGAGTCGTCCCCGGAACTGGCGAGGACCTGCACCATCGCGTTTTGATCGCGATAGGGCCCCGCGTTGCGATTACGATCCTCCGTAAGATTATTGTTTGCAGAGATGGTTACCTGAAGATTGTGGTGTACTGCGATCCCGGGGCGCATCTCTGGCCGGACCATGTCCATGACCGAGTCGTAGGTAAGATCAATCACACTATCTGCGGCCTCGGCAGCTGGGGCGGCAGCCAGAGCCAACAGCACGCTCATTAGAGACGGCAGCGCTCTACCGGCAGCGCCACTCGGCCCAGCGCGCGAACCGCTGCGCCTGAACCTTGATGCAGTAATCCACACCATTATTATCCTCCAACGTTTGTGTCTGCCGGCAGCCAGCGGCGCCCACTAGTCTCGGGCTTCGCATGTACCGACGGGTGTCGCGAGCCAGATCGAAGCCCTCGCCTTCATCGCCAGCGGGGTTCGTGTCTCAATCGATGCTTACCTCGACGAGGCTCGGCTCGGCAGTCGCGGCAAAAGCGTCTCGTAG
>JAFASL010000554.1 GCA_019244535.1 Alphaproteobacteria bacterium | reverse complement strand
TGGCGGCACCGCAGCGTCGCGCCAACGATCCGTGCGACTTTCGTGCCGGACCCGAAACTCGAGCAGCCAGGGGAGCTGAGCCAAGGCTTGATCGACGTGCCGTTTGACATCGCGAATTTGCGATGCGAGGTCGGCGAGGCCGAAGCCCACACGCGCATAGGGTGGTTCCGCTCGGTGTCGAACATCCCGCACGCCTTTGCGGTGCAGTCCTTTGTCGCCGAGCTCGCTCACGCGGCGGGTCGCGACCCTAAGGACATGTTGATCGAGCTTCTCGGTCCGGCTCGCCTCGTGAAACCGCCTGCCGATTACACGAATTATGGCGACCCGCTCGAGACCTACCCGATCGACAGGGCGCGATTGCGGCGGGTTGTCGAACTCGTCGCCGACAAGGCCGAATGGGGCAAGAAATTGCCGCCGCGCCACGGCCAGGGCATTGCCGTGCATCGCAGCTTTTTGAGCTACGTCGCGAGCGTCGTCCAGGTCGCGGTCGATGACAAGGGGCGCCTCTCTGTGCCGCGCGTCGACACCGCGATCGATTGCGGCTTTGCCGCCAACCCCGAGCGCATCTACTCGCAGATCGAAGGGGCGGCGGTGATGGGGCTGAGCCTCGCCAAGTATGGAGAGATCAGCTTCAAAAACGGCCGGGTCGAGCAGAACAATTTCGACGGTTTCCAGGTCGCGCGCATCGACGAGTCGCCGCCGATCACGCATGTCTGGATCGTCCCCAACAGCATCGACGTGCCGTCGAGCGGCGTCGGCGAGCCGGGGCTGCCGCCCTTCGCGCCGGCCCTGTGCAACGCAATCTTCGCCGCGACGGGCAAACGCATCCGCCGCCTGCCGATCGGTGACCAGCTCGCGGCGTAGCAACACACCGGTCATTCCCGCGCAAGCGGGAA
Organism: Alphaproteobacteria bacterium; assembly: GCA_019244535.1. Classification (GTDB taxonomy): domain Bacteria; phylum Pseudomonadota; class Alphaproteobacteria; order ATCC43930; family CGMCC-115725; genus AP-15. Next base: position 2,456 of record JAFASL010000554.1, on the reverse strand, counting down.
GCCAGAGCAACTACGGTTCGCCGCTTGCCTGGGCCCCCTCTTCAGCGGGGCGATGGCGTAGAGTCGGGGGGTGGGGTGGAACGCCATTGTATGTGCGGCGCCTGGCGGATTGGACGGCGCAGGGCGCTTGAATTGGGTCTGTGCTTTGCGCTCCTCCCACGTCAAGCGCTCGCGCAGACCGAGCCGGCGCGGGAGCGGCCAAAGGAGGGCGATCTCTTAATTGCGGTCGGTGGCGCCTCTACACCCGAGCCGTTGAAGGCCGACGACTTGCCGCTGGATGGCAAGCAAACCCTTGCCTGGCCGATGGAGCCGGAGACCAAGGTTGTGCGCAACGGCTCGCGGCTCAATAAGGTGCTGCTGCTACGCCTCGATCCGGAAGGGTTTGATCCCGAAACCAAGGAGCGTGCCGCCGACGGGGTGGTCGGATATTCTGCGATCTGTCCTCATACCGGCTGCGACGTCACCAACTGGCATCCCGACCGGCAGGTACTCGAATGCCCGTGCCACTATTCGATCTACGATCCGAAAGAAGAGGCCAAGGTGCTCAGCGGGCCGTCGCCGCGCCGCCTGCCGGCCTTGCCTTTGAAGATCGTCGATGGAAGGCTCGCCGTCGCCAAGCCCTTTATCGGGCGGCCCGGTTTCCAGCAAATGTAATGCAATACCAATGAGGAGAGACGCGATGGTTCGCGAATACCGCCTGCGTGCAATGCTCGTAACCAGCGCTTTGGCTATTGCCATGAGCGCCACGACGGCTTTTGCGCAACAGCCGCAGCCGCCATTGCCAAAGCCGGACACCCCGCCGCCGGTCCCTCCGATATTGCAGAATTACAAACCCGTCACTGCGGACCGGCTGAAACAGCCGGAAGACAGCGACTGGCTGATGTACCGCCGCACCTATGACGGCTGGGGCTACAGCTCACTGTCGCAGATCACGGCCGACAATGCCGCCAAATTGAAGCCGGTCTGGACGTTGGCGACGGGCCAGATCGAAGGCCATCAGGCGCCGCCGATCGTCAACAACGGGATAATGTTTGTCGCCACCCCCGGCAACCAGCTGCTGGCGATCGATGCCAAGGCCGGCAATTTGCTATGGCGTTTCAAGCGGCCGATCCCGGAAGACATGCTGCTGCTGCACCCGACCAGCCGCGGGGTCGGGCTGCTCGGCGACAAGGTCTATTTCGCCGCAGCCGACGCAGTGCTGATCGCACTCGATGCGAAAACCGGCAACGAGGTCTGGAAGGCGACCGTCGAGGACTACAATCACGGCTATTACATGTCGCTGGCGCCGCTCGTCGCCGACGGCAAGGTGATCGTCGGGGTGTCCGGCGGCGAACTGGGGGTCCGCGGCTTTGTCGCGGCGTTTGATGCCGAGACGGGCAAGCCGGCGTGGAAGACCTACACGGTGCCGGGCCCCGGCGAACCCGGCTCGGAGACCTGGCCGAAAGGCGACCAATGGAAGACCGGCGGCGGGTCCGTGTGGGTAACCGGCGCTTATGACCCGGCGACGAACCTCACCTTTTGGGGCACCGGGAATGGCGGGCCGTGGATGGGCGACCAACGCCCGGGAGATAATCTTTTTACGTCCTCGGTCCTGGCGCTCGATACCGCAACCGGCAAGATCAAAGGCTATCATCAGTATCACCCGAATGACTCCTGGGATTGGGACGAAGTGTCGCCGCCGATTCTTGTCGATTACCAGCACAACGGTAAGACCATTCACGGCCTCGTCGATACCGCGCGCGACGGATATTTGTGGATGCTAGAGCGCACTGCGGACAAGATCAATTTTGTCGACGGCAAACCGTTTGTGAAGCAAAATGTCTTCACCGGGCTCGATCCCGAAACGGGCCGCCCTTACGTTGATCCGGCGCGACAGCCTGGAACCGGGAAAAAGGCCGATTTCTGCCCGTCGCTGTGGGGCGGAAAAGACTGGCCGCCGGTGGCCTACAGCCCAAAGACGCGGCTGCTCTACATTCCGGCCAATGAAAACCTGTGCGCGACGATTACCGGCGAGCCGGCCACCTACACGCCGGGACAGCGCTATGTCGGGGCGACTTCGACGTTGTACATCGCGCCGGGCGCCGACCATATCGGCGAATTGCAGGCGTGGAATCTCGACACCGGCCAAAAGGCGTGGAGCCATCCGTTCACCCACTCGCAGCTCTGGGGGCCGGTGCTGGCGACCGCCGGCGGCGTCCTCTTCGCGGGCGGGACCAATGACCGGTATTTCCGGGCCTTCGACGCTTCGAACGGCAAGACATTGTGGGAATTCCGCACTGGATCGGGGGTGAACGGCGTGCCGGTCTCCTTCCAGGTCGACGGCAAGCAATACATCGCCGTGCAGTCGGGCTGGGGCGTCGATGCGGCGCGCATGCAAGCGCGCCTCAACCTAGTGCGGCCGTGGGAATACCCCGATGTTCCACAGGGCGGCTCGGTCTGGGTGTTCGCGCTCGACT
>JAFASL010000491.1 GCA_019244535.1 Alphaproteobacteria bacterium | reverse complement strand
GTGGACGCCGATCGCTGCGAAAGTTCTGATGTCGCCGGCGATCTGTTCCGGTGTGCCGGAGAAGGGTCGGCGGGAGCCGTCCGGCGACGAAGTGCCGGCGTCGTAGAGCGGCGCCTTGTAAGAGATCGTCAGCGCCGAGAAGTCGCGACTCTCGGCCTCGGTCAGCGCCTTCAAGGTATCGAGATGCGCGCAAATCTCTTGCGGCGGCAAAGGCGCGGCGGCGACGGCGCCGACCGGGTGCCAGCCGTCGCCATGCCGCGCCGTTCGCCTGAGTGCAGCGCGCGAATGCCCACCGATCCAGATTGGCGGGTGTGGCTTCTGCAGCGGAAGGGGTTCGCAGCGGATATCGGAGTATTGGTAAAAACGGCCATTGAAGCTGGCCGGTGACTGGGACCAGAGTTGCTTGAAGATCGTGATCCACTCATCGGTCACGGCGCCACGCGCATTGAAGGCGGGGCTGTTCAGTGCCTCGAATTCTTCCCTAAGCCAGCCGGCGCCAACGCCCAAGGTGAGCCGGCCGCCAGACAGGACGTCCAGCGAGGCCACCATCTTGGCGGTCAGCACCGGATTGCGGTAGGGCAGCACCAGCACGGAGGTGACGAGCCGCAGCCGCTCCGTCGCACCGGCGACCACCCCCAGTATCGAGAACGTCTCCAGCGCATCGCCTGCGCTCGGATGCTTGCCGTCCAACGTGTATGGGTAGGTGGATTGGCTCTCGAGCGGCAGGACGATGTGATCCGCCACCATCGCCGAATGCAGGCCCAGCCGCTCGCCTTCGCGCGCCAGGGCGAGAATGCTGTCGCGCGTCGCAGTCGGACCGCGGGTCGGGAGATAAAAGCCGTAGCGCATCAGTGTACCGCCGCCAACCCGGCAACGGGAATGCTCGAGGAGCCTCGCGGCCTGTTGCTTAGCATCCGGCGCGCATCCTGCGGGCGGTTAGCGCCGAGATAGGCCTTCAACAACGTGAACTCGACCAAATCGAGCTGCGCGCGGCTGCCGCCGATCCGTTCGAGTTCGCCGGCGATCGGCTCGAGTGCATTGATAGTCGCCACGAAATCGTGCCGTTCGAACGCGGCGAAGGCGCGCGACACCGCCGGAACAAGGGGCCCTGATGCATAACGGCCGTTGTGCGCGAGCTCCTCGATCTGCCGTTCGCGCGCCTCCAGTGCAGCCTCAGTGCCGGCCACGGCCTCGGCGAGCGCGATGTGCATGTCGGAAAACGCCAGGCCCGCGCGCGGAAAGGCGCCGGTCGCGAAATCGTGCATTACGCGCCACGCCTCTGCGTCACGCGGATGCCCGGCGAGTTCCCAGCGCCACAAAAAGGAGACGGCATCGTTCAGCTTCCCGCGCGGCGGCCCGCTGTGAACGTCGGGCGCGAAGGTCTCCCGGAAAAGCCGGAGCGCCGCCGCCGTATCGCCGGTTTCCAGGTGACCGAGCGCGCGATGCCAACTGAGGTGGCTGTACAGCGCGCCGTTGCGCGGATAGGTGGTCAGCCAAGCGGTCAGAAATGCGCAGGCCGCGCTGGCATCGCCCTCTTCATAGCAGAGATGCGCGAAGGCGTGCGCCGCCCACGGGTTCTTCGGGTTTTGCGCGAGCGACCGTTCGATCTTTGGGCGGGCGGCAGCTCGCTGCCGATTCTCCGAGAGCGCCATCCCGTAATGGGCTGTGAACCACCAATCGTCCCCGTAGCTCGTGGCAAGCGTTTCCAGCAATTCCAGCAGCATGCGTTTTTGCCCGGAGCGCCCGGAATTGCCGATCAGACCGTTGGTGAATGCGGTTGTCGCGAGGACCATCACGTCGCGCGGCCAGGTCTTCAGGTGCGCGCGCAATGCGGAAAGCGCGCCCTCGGCGTCGCCCGCGACAAGCAAGCGGAAAAATGCGATGTGACCGGCTTCCCGCGCGGAAAGACTGGCAGTAAGAGAATTGGCGGCCGCCATTGACGCGCGTGCCGCTGCCGCGTCCCCGCGCTCCAGCAGCGTATGCGCCCTGGCGGCATGCGCGAGTGCAAAACCCGGATCTGCAGCGATGGCGCGGTCGAATGACTCGATCGCGCCGGGGTACATGGTCAGTTTCGCCTCACAGCCCTCCACATAGGCATCTCGCGCCGCGGACGAGGTGGTCGACAGGAGGAGCCCGTATCTGTCCGTCAACATGATCATCCTCGGTCACGGAATTCGCCGCGCAACGGTACGTTCCTACTCGGTGTGTGCGGAAGGGCGTTTTGTTCAGCTCACCGCGCCTTAAGCAGATGGAAGACGGATCGGCAATGCTCGGTGAAGTCCCGCTTCACTACCGACCAGCCGCTGTCGCTGAGGCGCTTCTCCCACAGTCTCAGAGGATACCCTCTGTATCCCACTTCCCATTGGTGTCCGCCGGCGGGTTCCGGCTGGAACTGCTTTCGCCAGAGCAGTTTTTTCATTGAAAAATACTGCCTGAGCGTTCTGCCGTTTAGGTAGAGCTCGACAAATACCTGGAAGCCCATATAAGGGACGGAAACGATCAAAAACTTCGCTCCGCTGTCGCGGAATGCAGCCAGGACCGAGGCGACCCGGTGCCATTCGATGTGTTCGAGCACCTCGCAGCACAGAATGGCGTCAAATCCGGCGATCTCTTCAGACCGTAATTCGCAAATATCCTTTTCCAGATGCGGAACATCGGGGTAGCGGAATGATCGTGGCGTTAGGTCGAGGGTCGTTACTTCGTAGCCGCTATTGACGAGGAGGCTAGTGACGAACCCAAGCGCCGGCCCAATCTCAAGCACCGTGCGGCCATCAGTGGCCCCAAGCAGGTTGAGCTGCGTCCATTGATGAATAATTCTCTTGCGGGAATAATAGGCTAACCACTCGACTTTATTTCCCCGGTCCTGTCGAGCCGACACGCCGTTGTTGTCCTTCTCAAGCTGTTAGAGGTTTCTCCGCGGCGCTTTCCGCCCGGAATTCAGCGAAGACCTTGCTCGCCACCATCATCGACTCGCGAATGATCGGGACCCCGACATAGCCCGAGAGGTGAAGTAGCACCTCGGTCAATTCCTCCTCGGTCCAACCCTGCCGTAACGCCATGCGCAGATGGAGGCCCAGCTCGGGCTCGCGGCCGGTGGCGGCATCGGAGACGACGCAGATCAACGCACGTGTCTTCAGATCAAGCCCGGGACGCGTCCATAGCGCGCCAAATACGGTTTCGGTCGCCACATCAATGAATTTCTTCATCACCGGATCACTGTAGATTTCGCGCGCCGAGCGCTCGACCGCCGCATCGCCCATAAGCCGGCGCCGCATCGCCGCGCCTTTCCTATACAATTCGCTCTCGGCCATCCGGTTGTCCTCCGCGGGTTTGGTTATCGGTGACAGCGCTCAGAGCCGCCGCTCTGGCGTTGCCTGAACGTCGATGCTATCTGCCCCATTCATTAGTCGTGAGGCAACATGCAGGATATTCTCGAGCGGCTTGAAGAGAAGCGAGAGGCGGCGCGGGCGGGCGGTGGGGCGCGCCGGGTCGACGCGCAGCACCGCCGCGGCAAGCTTACCGCGCGCGAGCGACTCGAGTTGCTGCTCGACCCCGGTTCCTTTGAGGAATGGGACATGTTTGTCGAGCACCGCAGCCTCGACTTCGGCATCGACGAGCAAAAAGTCCCCGGCGATGGCGTCGTCACTGGCTACGGCACGGTGAATGGGCGTCTCGTCTTTGTGTTCAGCCAGGACTTCACGGTCTTCGGCGGATCGCTGAGCGAAGCGCATGCCGAGAAGATCTGCAAGATCATGGATCAGGCGATGAATGTCGGGGCTCCGGTTATCGGGCTCAACGATTCGGGCGGGGCGCGCATCCAGGACGGGGTCGCCTCGCTTGCCGGCTACGCAGAGGTTTTCGAGCGCAACGTGCTGGCCTCGGGGGTGATACCGCAAGTCTCGATGATCATGGGTCCGTGCGCCGGCGGCGCGGTCTACTCGCCGGCGATGACGGATTTCATCTTCATGGTCAAGGACACCTCTTACCTGTTCGTGACCGGCCCGGAGGTGGTCAAGACCGTGACCCACGAAACTGTCACGCAAGAAGAACTGGGCGGCGCCGTGACGCACACGACGCGCTCGGGTGTTGCTGACCTCGCTTTCGACAATGATGTCGAGGCATTGATCGAGCTGCGCCGGTTTATCGATTTCCTACCCGCCTCAAATCGCGCAAAGCCGCCGTTGCGACCAACCTCTGACCCGTCGGGGCGGGCTGAAACTTCGCTCGACACGCTTGTGCCGAGCAGCCCAAACAAACCCTATGACATGAAGGAGCTGATCGAGAAGGTCGTCGATGACGGCGACTTTTTCGAGATCCAGCCGGACTTCGCCCGCAACATCCTGATCGGGTTTGCCCGCATGGAGGGCTCGACCGTGGGCATCGTCGCCAACCAGCCGATGGTGCTGGCCGGATGCCTCGACATCGACAGCTCCCGTAAGGCAGCCCGGTTTGTGCGCTTCTGCGACTGCTTCAATATCCCGATCCTCACCTTTGTCGACGTCCCCGGCTTTCTGCCGGGTACGGCGCAGGAGCATGGTGGCATCATCAAGCACGGCGCAAAGCTGCTCTTTGCCTTCGCGGAGGCGACGGTGCCGAAGGTCACCTTGATCACCCGCAAGGCCTATGGCGGCGCCTATGACGTGATGAGCTCGAAGCATCTGCGGGGCGATATCAATTTCGCCTGGCCCTCGGCCGAGATCGCGGTGATGGGCCCAAAGGGCGCGGTCGAGATCATCTTCCGCGCCGATCTCGGGGATGAGGCGGCGATCGAGGCGCGCACCGAGGAGTACCGGGAGAAATTTGCCAACCCGTTTGTCGCCGCGAGCCGCGGCTTTATCGACGATGTGATCCAACCGCGCGAGACAAGGCGGCGGCTGTGCCGCGCGCTCGCGATGCTACGCGGTAAGCAGCTCGCTAACCCGCCGAAAAAGCACGACAACATCCCGCTATAACTGCCGCGGGCCTCGCTGCCGGCCACGGCACCGCCGTCACTCAGCGCTGGATGCGGCGGGCGACGACGTTTTCCGTCTCGTTGCGCACATTGTTGTCGTCGAGG
>JAFASL010000447.1 GCA_019244535.1 Alphaproteobacteria bacterium | reverse complement strand
CGCTTCTCCGAAGCAAGACTAGTGCCGGGCCGCGATTGCCTCAACAAATCTCGCATCTATAGTGGCTCCGACGCGAGCGGCCCGGGAGCAAACGCGGCGCGGAGAGCGAAACCGATGGACCAGGTTCCTCATATTCACTTTAGCCTCGACGAATTCGCCCAACGCAAGCAGCGCGTTCTGCGGCAGATGGCGGCCAAAAAGCTCGATGGACTGCTCATCTTCCGCCAGGAGGCGATGTATTGGCTGACCGGATACGACACCTTCGGCTATGTTTTCTTCCAGTGCCTCTATCTCGGCGCCAATGGTGATTTGAAACTGCTGACGCGCATGCCCGACCTACGGCAAGCGAAGTTCACCTCCATTATCGCCGATATCCGCATCTGGAAGGACGCCGAAAACGCCAACCCGGCGCGCGATCTCATGTACATGCTCGAGGAATGCGACTGCCGCGGTAAGCGACTTGGCGTCGAGTGGGAGAGTTACGGCCTGACCGCGCGCAATGGCCGGCTGCTCGACGAGACGCTGAAGGACTTCTGTCGGCTGAAGGATGCGAGCTTGCTGATCAGCCTGTTGCGGCTGACGAAAAGCCCGCAGGAACTCCAATACGTACGGAAGGCGGGTGAACTGGCCGATTTGGCGCTCGACGAGATCCATCGCACCGCCGCGCCCGGCGCGTTTGAAGGCGACATCCTCGCGGCATTGCAGGCCGTGATCTTCCGCAACGACGGCGATTATCCCGGCAATGAGAACATCATCGGCTCGGGGCCGGGCGCCTTCATGGGCCGCTATTTCACCGGCCGGCGGCACCTCGGGCAGGATGACGAGATGCTGGTCGAGTTTGCCGGTGTTTACCGCCACTACCATGCGGCGCTGATGCGGGTCATCCGGGTCGGCAAGCCGATCCCGCAGCAGCTCGAGCTGTACCAGCTCGGGCTCGATTGCCTGCAGGCGTGCCAGGAGGCATCCAAGGTGGGCCGCCCGACCGGCGACATTTATCAGGCCTTCGAGCGCACGCTGCGCAACTCCAGCTACAAATTCGGCGGCGAGCGCGATCTCGGCCGGCCGTTCTCGATCGGCTACAGCCTCGGCGCGACCTTCGCGCCGAACTGGATGGATTATCCGCTGCTCTACCGCGACAATCCGCTGCCGATCGAGGAGAACATGGTGTTCTTCATGCACATGACGTTGCGCGACGACGAACGCGGGTTTAACGCAGTGCCAGGCGAGACAGTGATCGTGACCAAGACTGGAGTCGAACGGGTGTCGAAGCACTCGCTCGAATTCGTCATTAAATCGTGAGCCTAACCGCCTATGTCGAAGCACGATTTCACGGAAGCTGAGTTCCGCGAGCGGCAGGCGCGCGTGCGGCGCGCGGTCGGCGCGGCGGGGCTCGATTGGCTGATCGTCTTTCACCCGGTGTCGATCCACTGGCTGATCGGCGCCGAGGCGAAGAGCTATCAGGCGTTTCAGTGCCTGCCGGTATCCTCGGAGGACCGGCCGCTCGTAATGTTCACGCGCGAAAGCGAGCGCTGCGAATTCGAGAACGACACCCTGGCCGACGATGTCGTCGGCTGGGGCGGGGGCGAGCCGGAGGATCCGGTCGACGCCTTCGCGCGCCTCGCCGACCGGCTCGGCCTCAGGTGGGTGCGGGTCGGCATGGAGGTGCCGGCCTATTACCTTCACCCGCACCATTACGTGCGGCTGAAGGCGCTGCTCGGCGCGGCATTGGTCAGCGAGCCGAGCAATCTGGTGCACGATTTGAAGCTGGTCAAATCTCCGGCGGAGATTGCGTTGATCCGCGAGGCGGCGCGCATTGCCGATGACGCGATGCAAGCTTGTGTCGCTACATTCCGCGAAGGCCAGACCGAGCTTCAGGTTGCCGGTGCGGTCTATCACGCGCTGCTGACCGCCGGCAGCGGTTTGCCGGCGAGCACAATCAACCTGGTTTCGGGCGAACGACTAGGGTTCAGCCACGGCGCGCCGACGCTGCGCAGGATCCAGCTCGGCGATGGCGGCAATGTCGAATTGGGAGCGACCTACAAGCGCTACATGGCGACCCTTGGCCGCCAGTTCAGCCTCGGGTCGCCACCCGCCCGCATCCGCGAGATTTACGACATCGTCCGCACCGCGGGCGATGCGATGATTGCCGAGATCCGCCCTGGCGTGCCGGCGACCCGGCCACACGAGGCGGCGAAGCGCGTCATTGCCGAGGCCGGGTACGACCGCTATCGCATCCACACCTCCGGCTGCGGCATCGCGCCGGGTGTGCCGCCGGCTTCCGGGGAGCCGCTCAATCTGTTCGGCGGCAGCCCCTACAGGTTGGAGCCGGGCATGATGGTATCGGTCGAGCCGCCGATATTCATTTCCGAGGAACGGATCGGCGCCCGCATTATCGACAACGTGCTGATCACCGAAACCGGCGCCGAACGGCTGTC
>JAFASL010000114.1 GCA_019244535.1 Alphaproteobacteria bacterium | reverse complement strand
GCAGGCGGGGAACATTGCCAACATGTCGGTGGCGGTGTCGTGACTAACTTTCTGGACTCCTCCCATTCCGAAACGCTCGGAACCGCTACCGGAGATCTTAGAGGCGGTCTTGGGGTGGAGGTCCCAGCCGTCAATGGAAATGTGTATCACGTTCAGCACCATTGAGTGAGCGAGTCGGGTGATACGATCTATCTCAAGGATGCCTTCTTAACCGTGCTGCCCACATCGGTGCCCGGTCAACTAGCGCGGACTACCAAAACGGCTTCACGGTTCTCGGCGGAACCGGGCGCTTTGCAGAGATACCGAGCACTCTCGCCGGCTGGGGCGCGGGCAATCTCAATTTCGATTATGGGCAGCTGATGCTGCGCTATGAGGGCACGCTCTGCTTCCGCCCTGCTGCTGGTTAGGAAGCGATACGGAGCGTCATCACGCCGGCGGCACTGCCCGTAATCCCGCGAGCTGATACAGAGTGCGTCCGGATTTATTCGGCCCCTTGTTTTCGACGTCTCCGGGCGGCTAGGCTTTGCCTGCCCTAACGGGGACGGGAGAAATGCCGAGGTTGAAGGATGCAGTAACGGATCTGCAGGCCGATTACGTCATTGTCGGGGCAGGGTCGGCAGGGTGTGTGCTCGCCGACAGGCTGAGCGAGGACGGTGCGCGGGTGGTCTTGCTCGAAGCCGGTCCCAGCGATTGGCACCCGATGATCCATGTGCCCGCCGGCGCGTTGCATCTGCGCGCCAACCCGCTGGTCAACTGGAATTATTACACCGAGAAGGAACACGGTACCGGCGAGCGGTCGTTGCATTGGCCGCGCGGCCGGGTGCTGGGTGGCACCAGCTCGATCAACGGCATGCTCTATGTCCGCGGCAACCCGGCCGATTACGACGGCTGGGCACAAATGGGCTGCCGCGGCTGGAGCTACGCCGACGTGCTGCCCTATTTCAAGAAGTCGGAACATTATGTGTCGGGCAACTCGGAGTATCGCGGCAAGGGCGGCCCGCTTCTCACCGAGGATTACCGCACCATTCTGCCGCTCACCCACCGTTTTGTCGAAGCCGCGCAGCAGGCGGGGTTCGCCTTCACCTCCGATTACAACGGCGCGGTGCAGGAAGGGGTGGGCTATTCCCAGATGACGCGCCGGGGGCGGTTTCGCGGGTCGACCGCGCGCACCTTTCTCGCGGAAGCACGGCGGCGGCCCAACCTGCGGGTCGAAACAAAGGCGGTGGCGACCCGGCTGCTGTTCGACGGAAGCCGGTGCACCGGTGTTGCGTTCCGCCAAGGAGGCGGCGACCGCCGGGTCGCGGCGGCGCGTGAGGTCGTGGTCAGCGGCGGTACCGTCAACTCGCCGCACCTGTTGCAAATTTCCGGCATCGGTCCGGCCGACCACCTGCAATCGATCGGCGTAGCGGTCGTGCGCGACCTGCCCGGGGTCGGCGCCAACCTTTCCGACCATTTCGCGGTGAGAGTAACGCATGGGGTCAGAGATGAGACATCGGTCAACCAGCTGGCGCGCGGGGCGCGGCTGGCCCGTGAAATCGGGCGCTACGCCGCCACCGGCCGCGGTGCGCTGACTTTTGGCGTGACTACCGCGATGGTGTTCTGCCGTAGCCGCGAAGGCTTGGCGAGCCCGGATCTGCAGTTGCTGTTCACGCCGGGGAGCTACGATCCGAAGGGGATTGGCCGCCTCGAGCGGGAGCCGGGCATGACGATCGTCGTGTGCGCAGTGCGGCCGGACAGCCGCGGAACCATCATGGCCAAGTCGGCCGACCCTCTGCAGCCTCCCGCGATCCGGCCGAATTATCTATCAGCGGCGAGCGACGAGCAGGTGCTCCTTTCCGGAACCCGCCACGCCCGGCGGATCTTCGCCGCTGCGCCGCTGGCCCGCTACAGCGCCGCCGAGACGATGCCCGGCTCTGCTGCAAGCTCGGATGACGCGGTCATCGACTTCATGCACCGGGCCGGCATGAACCTGCATCACCCGGTGGGCACCTGCCGGATGGGCGAAAACCCGCGGGCTGTCGTCGACTCGCGGCTGCGGGTTCACGGCATCGCTGGGCTGCGCGTCGTCGACGCTTCGGTGATGCCGACCGTCACGACCGGCAACACCAACGCGCCGTCGATCATGATCGGCGAAAAGGGGGCGGCTATGATCCGAGAAGATGCGCGGGCGGCTTGAAATGAGATTGAGCAAGCTCATCGCGGCCGCAATGCTCGCCGCAACCCTCGCGGTTTCTCTGCCCAGCGAGGCCTTCGCCGGCACCACCACTATTCAGCGGTCGATGACGACCACCAATGGCTCGGGCGCGTCCTGCAGCCAAGCCGATGACTGCGGCAGCTGCAGCATCAGCTGTCCGATGGGCAAATCGGCAATCTGCCAATCCGGAGCTGGCCGAGGGGCTGATGGCCAAAACCGTCCGCGCTGCGCTCCGCCGACCTGCTTTTGCCAATGAGCAGACGCCCCTCACCTTCCCACGCCTGCGGCGTGGGCCCCTTCCTCTCCCCGCTCGCGCCGGGCGAGGGGGCTTCTTCTTCTCCCTCGCTCCGCTTGGGGGGAGAGGGTCGGGTGAGCGGCCAGGACGGGATCAGGCGATGCGGGGCAGCACTTTTTCCGTCAGCAGCATAAAGGATTGATGGCTGAGCGGGGCGCAGAGCAGATAGTCGAGGCCGATCTCCTCGCGCAGTCGCAGGATCTCGTCGCCGACCTTCTCGGGGGTGCCGTGCAGGATCACGTCGTCGAGGTAGCGCTGGATCGGGTCGACGCCGGCCGGCGTAAACGAGCCCCGCATTACCGGCCGATGCTGTGAGCCTAAATAGGAATTGAGGATCCACTCGGCGCCGCTTCGCGCGACCGCGGCCGCCTCGGCGGCGCTCTCGGCGACCGCCACCAGACGCGCAATCGGGATGTCGCGGCCGGCTTCGGAAAACCCGGCAGCGGCCAGCTTCTCCCGGTAGAACCGCCTCTTCTGGCCGATCTCGGGACCCGAAGAATGCGGGTCCATCAGGATCGAGAAGCCGCGGCCGGCGGCCCATTCGATCGCTCCGGCGGAGCTTGCCGCCATCCATACCGGTGGATGCGGCTGCTGCGCTGGTTTTGGCAGCACCTCGAGATCGTCGAAACGGAAATGTTGGCCGGTGAAGTTGAGCCGTTCGTCGGTCCAGGCGCGCAGAACAATTTCGACCGCCTCACGAAAGCGCGACGCGCTTTCCTCGGGCGGCACCCCAAAAGCGGTGAATTCGACACGCGCGAAGCCGCGGCCGGCGCCCCAGTTGATGCGGCCGCCCGATAATACATCGAGGAGCGCCACCTCCTCGGCGAGGCGCAACGGGTGGTAGAATGGGGCGAGCGACACGGCGGTGCCGATGCGCAGCCGCCTGGTCCGAGCAGCGGCCAATGTCCCCACCATATGCACCGAGGGACACACGCTGAAGCTGCTGAAGTGATGCTCGGCGAGCCAGACCGCATCGTAGCCGGTGCGGTCCATGATTTCGATCCGCTCGAGAGCGCGGACATAGACCGTCCCCAAATCGACGCGCCGCTCCGGCCAGCTGAAGAATTGCAGAACCCCGAATTTCACTGCTGCGCCTCTTCCACCGCACGCCAGAACTCGAGGGCATTGCGCGCGCAACGCTTCGGCTGGAGCAGGTTGATACCGTGCCCGTACCCGGCGAGCAGCTCGACCCGCCCCTGCGGCAGCATCTCGGCGAATGTTTTCTGCTGCTGCGAGGCGATCGCGCTCTTGTCCCCGCTCAACAGCAGCACCGGGGCTTTGATCCCGCTGAGAAAGGGCCGCACGTCCACCGCCTCGAAGCATTCGTGGAGCGCAGCGGCGACGTCCGGGCGCGTCTTGTCCATTTCGGCGACGACCCATTCCTGCAGCTCTGCACTCGCATGGTCGAGGTCGAGCCGGTAGCCGAGCGTCTGCCGGCACCAGGGGCCGGTCCCATTGGCCCGGATCGCCGCCGCGGTGCTCTCTCGGCCGAGTGAATAGATCCCGCGGATCTCGTCGGAAATCCGCGTCGGGGTGTTGCAGAGGACAAGGCTCGCGATGCGGTCGGGGTGTGCCGCCGCGAGCAGCAGCCCGATCAGCCCGCCGGAGGATTCGCCCACCCAATGTACCCGCGACAGCGAGAGCGCATCGAGGACAGCGATGATCTGGTCCCCGATGCTTGCCGGCGTGTAGCGGTAGCCCGAGGCGGGATTATCGGAGCTGCCACATCCCAGCAGATCGGGCCGAAAGACACGGCGGCTTTGGGCAATCGACGGGACCCAGCGGTTCCAGAACGTCGCATTCCGCGCGAAGCCGTGCATCATCAGCACCGGGGTCGGTGTTTGCCACGGCCACAGGTAATCGTCGACGGCGCAATGGAGGAAGAGACCATCGTCAAAACGGACAGTCGGCATCCAGGCGCTCCCGTTTCCTTCGCGCAGTCGCTCGAGCCCTCAGAACCTATTACGCTGCAGCCGCCGGCTCCTGCGGCACCAGATGAGCGACCTTCGGGATCACCTCGCCGGCGAGGAGCCGCATCGATTGATGCCACGCCTCGGGGTTTCCGCTGTAGTCGAAGCAGAACAGCAGCAGCGAGCCGAACCCGCCGACCTCGTCGTACATCCGCTCGATCTTTTCGACGACGGTGGCCGGCGAGCCGATCAGCCAGTTGTGCCGGGCGCAATATTCCGGAGTGATGTCGCTGTCCGGTACCTCGGGATCGTGCTTCAGAAATTGAATGACCCCGACATCGGTCAGCAGCGGTAAAAAATACTCGCGCATCATTCGGCCCATCATGCTCTCGACCGACAGCCGCCAGGCCTCGGCGTCGGTGTCGGCGACAAAGATCTCGCGCACGAGGCGCCAATCCGCTCGGCGAGGCCGGCGTCCGGTGCGGCGCGCGCCTTCCTCGACCGACTCCCAATGGCTGGCGACATAGCCGGGGTTGAGATTGAGGCTCATCGGCAGAAAGCCGTGCTCACCGGCGAGCTTCAAGGTATCCGAACCCTTGCTCACTCCGGCGACGCCGATCGGCGGGTAGGGTTTCTGATACGGCCGGATATGCGGGCGCAACGTGCGCAGCATCAGGTCGGTCTTGCTCACCTTCCAGTATTTGCCGGCGTAGTCGAAGGGCGTTTCCTCCGTCCACAGTTTGAGGATTATGTCGAGCGCCTCGCGCGTCATCTCACGGTGTTGCCCGGCGTTTCCGTCGACATTGAACATCGCCCAATCGCTCGGCAGACCGCTGGCCGCGACGCCAAAGTTCAGCCGGCCTTGCGCCATGTGGTCGAGCATAGCGACGCGGTTCGCAAGCTCCGCCGGATGATGGTACGGCAGCAGAAACCCGCCAGGAGCGAGGCGGATGTTGCGCGTCTCCATCAAGGATTGCGCGATCAACAGATCGGGGGAGGGGTGCGGTTCCCACGGCGCGGTGTGATGCTCGCCGATCCAGGCCTCGCTAAAGCCGAGTTCGTCGGCCCAGCGCAAGGTCTGCAGGTCCCATCTGTGGCCGTCGTAGAGGCCGCATTCGGGCGGATGCGAAGGCATGGTGAACAGGCCGTATTGCATCGGGACCTCCGGGCTGTTGGTCTGGCGAAAATAAATTATCGGACTCGGGCGGCCAACCATGCTTTTAGCCCACGTCCGATCCGCGCGTTCGCTTCGGGTTAGGTTAATTTTGTATCCGATTGGATCATTTTGTATCACAGTATGACTAATATCGCCCCAATCTGCCTTTTTTTTGCCGCAGGTGGGTTGGATTGTCGCACCCACTTCGACCCCAGCCCGTCCCCCAAGGCAAGCTGGGTCCACAGACAGTACCTACAGATCGGGAGGGTCAGCGATGACCAAAGCCACCTCGTCTCGACGCCGCATCAGAAGACGGCACGTGCGAGAAAAGGCGACAATCGATCACTTGGTTCGCGCCGTATATTCAAAAGGTGATGAACGGGGAACGATGCATGCTGCGGTGACGGCCTCCGGCCTTTCGGTTGAAGAGCAGGTCCGCAAACAGTGGCATCCTGGCCTGGGCGGCCTCGCACTCTTTTAGAGGGGCCGTCGCGTCACTCGAAGATTTTTTGGGCTTGAGAGCCGGTGATCTCACCGGCTCTTTTTCTTTACTCTGCAGGCCAAATGCTGGTGGATCGCCACTCAGTGAAATCGCGGCTTCACCTTCTCGCAGAGCAGCTGGAGGGATTTCATCACCCGGTGGTGCGGGATCTTTGTGCCGCAATTCATCTCAGCCAGAATGCCGTCCAGGCCGAGCTCTTCCTTTAATCCCATCAGCCGGTCGGTGACCTGCTCGGGCGTGCCGACGATGATCTTGTCGCGCAACGCCTCGTCAAAGGTGATGGTCTGCAGCCGGCGGCCGCGGGCCGCGCGGTCCTCGATCGCGCGCACGCCGGCGCGGGTGGCCGAGTCCTCGAGGCGCTCGCCGAGGTACCGATAGAAATACATGATGCTTTCTTCTGGCTCCGAGCGCGCCTGTGCGGCCGTTTCGGCGACGTAGACCGGCGCCCGCAAAAACACCTGGCCTTCGCCCGGATGCCCGGCTGTCTTCCAGCCCTCGCGATAGGCCTTGATGTTCGGCGCAAGCTCGGAGAGCGTGCCCAGTCGAACCGCGACAAACACGCCGTGGCCGAGCCGGCCGATCGCCGGAAAAGTGTCGGGGCTGTTGGCCGCGATGCGGATCTCCGGCCACGGTTTCTGGTACGGCTTTGGTGTCGCCCGGACGTTCTGGAATGAGTAATACTTTCCCGAATAGGAGAACGGGTCCTCGGTCCACGCCTTCTTCAGGATCTCCAGCGTCTCGGCGAAGCGCTCGCGGCTTTCTCCATAGGGCACGCCATAGGCTTCGTAGGTGCGCGGGAAGCCGCTGCGCCCGACACCAAAGATCAGCCTTCCATGACTGATTTGATCCACCGTGGCTGCCTCCTCGGCGAGACGCAGCGGATGACACAACGGCAAAACCTGGACGCCGGTGCCGATCTTCATGCGCCTGGTGCGTGCTGCGATGGCGCTGGCGATAGTCAACGGAGCGGCACAAACCGAGCGCTCGGGGGCGACGTGGATCTCCGCGAGCCACATTGCATCGAGACCCCAGCGCTCGGCGGCTTCGACCTGTTCGAATGACTCGGCGAAGGCCTCGGGCTGGCTGGTACCCGCCGGACATTGAAACTCGTGAAACATGCCGAATTCGAACGCCATCACCGCTTCTCCTTGTTCTCGCGCGGCTACTGTAGGGCCGCACTGGCATCGATACCAGCCAAGAAAGGCGGCGCGCCCGGCTGCGATTGTCACAGGCCGACCCGCGGAACGGGCGCGAAGCGTCCTGCTGAAGTTAACTTTTTAATGTTAAGATAACGCATTCGATCTGCTGGATCACAGTTAAAACAACACCCAATATTCGGACAGAGTTAAATTAATATAAAATTGATTGCTTTCCGTCAGTAAATAGTCAGATGCAACCGCAAAATGGACGAACATTTGACGTTCGCATGACGATCTTATGACGCGAGACGCTTCATGCTAGCTAACGAATTCTTAATTTTTACTGCTTTCGACGCCGCCGCCACTCCTCGAGAACGCCGCACAGTGAGCGACTTAGATGAAATTTTCGAAGAAGCTATGGGCGACGCCCTGCCGCTGGGCGCTGCTGCAGATTTCATCGAAGCCTGTCGCCTTTATTTGACCCGCCGCAAATTTGCCGAAGATCAATTCTCTGTTTTTTTTCCCGGCTCGGCGAAATCTTACTGCATCGGGGGTGGCGCGAACATGCCGTGGCATGCGCGCGCATCGCCTTCGAATTGCGGCCCGACGAGGAAGACGTCGCCAACCTTTGTGCCTGGGTCTTCAGCAATTGCGGACGGCACGAGGACGCGGCGGCGGCATATGAACGATTGCTGCAAATCCGACCTCGATGGGCGGAGGGCTGTCGGCATATCAGCGGCTCTCTTGCGGCTGCCGGGGAGCTCGACCGGGCAATACTTTACGCCGGGAGAGCCAGCGAACTCGATCCTCACTCCTTCGAATTTGCCGCCCATGCCGCTTCGTTGTGCGAGAGCGCCGGACGATATCGGGATGCCATCGACTATTTGACGCGCGCAGCGGCTATCGCGCCCCTCGTCAGTACGGTCTTCCGGCAGATGTCGGGTCTCAAATTTGCCCTGGAAGAGCATGAAGAGGCCGTAGCGCTGGCGCTGCAGGCCGTGTCACTAGCGCCGGAAGATCGCCAAAATGCCTTGCACGCCGGCGAACTCTTGCTGCGAGCCGGCAGGTTCGAGGAGGCAGTCGACATCATCAGCGGCGCGCTCGACGCAAACCCGTGCGATAGGGTGGCGCTTCGGTCGCTATCTGCAGCGCAAATGCTGCGTGGTCGGATTGCCGACGCGCTCGATGCGATCGACCGGGCCGTAGCCGTCGCACCGGAGACCGCAGAATACCATGTGCATCGGGGCAACCTGCTCTACCGGCTCGGGCGGCTCGATGAGGCGGCCGAGGCGTTTGGCCGGGCGGCGGCTCTCGATCCGCCAAACTCCGATGCCAAGCGTTCTCAACTAACGGTCTATTTCGACAGCGGCCGTTTTACCGAGGCACTGGCGGTCGGTGGAGAGTTGATCCGCAACGCGCCGGAAAACGAAGAGTATGCGCAGGCGGTGCTGCAGGTACTAAAGCGCCGACTGGAGACTGTCGACGGCGAATACGTCGTGCTCGGCGAGCGCGCTGGGCAGGCGTGCCGACAACCTCGGGCCACTCCCGGATTTTTTGAGACAATGCGCACCCAGGGGCGCGTGATTTACGCCCTGATTATCCGCGAGACCCGTACGCGGTTCGGCGACTCCAAGCTTGGTTATGGCTGGGCACTGCTGGAGCCGGTTGCACACATCCTGATGCTGTCCCTCGTTTTTGCGGTGATGATGCGCGGGCGGCCGCCGATTGGGGAAGAATTCTTCATCTTTTATTATACGGGAATTATTCCGTACCACATGTTTGTGCATACCAGCAGCAGTATGACATACGGTATTACGAGCAATGGCTCGCTGCTGCAATTGCCTCTGGTCGGCACCTTCGACGTGCTGACGGCCCGCGGGCTGCTCGAATTGCTGACCGACACCCTGGTCGCGGCGATCCTGCTGGTGGGCTTCGGAGCGCTCGGGCTCGACGCATTGCCGCAGGATTTTGCCGGTGTCTCGGTCTCGCTCTTGGTAGTGTGGCTGCTTGGCTGCGGCTGCGGTTTTCTCAATGCCGTGATCAACGCGTTTGTCAAGTCATGGGACAAGATTTGGGCCCAGTTGACCCGCCTGTTGTACTTCTGTTCAGGGATCTTCTATGTGCCGGGCATGATGCCGGAGTGGATCCGCGATATTCTGGCATGGAACCCCTTATTGCATGCGATCGACTGGTTCCGCTCGAGCTTCTTTCGGGAATACGACCCGCATTGGCTCGACCGCTCCTATCTGGTGATGGCGGCGGCATTCACTTTATTGGCCGGGTTGGGTCTTGAGCGCGGATTGCAGCGCCGACTTTACGAGCCGCTATGATTATGCTCGACCGGGTTTGCAAGTCGTATCGCACGAAAGCCGGCCGCAAGATCGTGCTCGACGAGGTGAGCGCGATCTTTCAATCCGGTCACAACTTCGGCATCCTCGGGCCGAACGGGGCAGGCAAATCAACTCTCATCCGGCTCCTCGCCGGCTCCGAGCCGCCGGATGCAGGCGCAGTCCGGCGCTATGCCAGAGTATCGTTCCCCGTCGGCTTTGGCGGCAGCTTTCACGGTGCGCTGTCCGGCCGCGAAAACGTCGCTTTCATTTCCCGCATTTACGGAACGGCAATTCGCGAGACGATCGGCTATGTCGAGGAGTTCGCCGAGATTGGCGAATATTTTGAGATGCCAGTCAATACTTATTCGGCCGGGATGCGCGCGCGACTGGCTTTTGCGACCTGCCTCGCGATCGACTTCGACGTCTATTTGATCGACGAGGTGACCGAGATCGGTGATCAACGCTTTCGCCGCCGATGCGCCGAGGCGTTCCGCCAACGCATGCTGCGGTCCGATATCATTCTGGTGACCCACAACCCCCATACGGTCCGGCAATATTGTGACAGAGGCGCTGTCCTCACGAATGGTCAGCTTGTACTGCACGACGATATCCGTGGGGCATTGGAGCATTATCATGGTGTTTTGCAGGAGAGCGCCTGATGTCGGCGCGGCAGACTCTCACGCGGGCTTCCGGCAATTGGCTCAACCCGGTTTCGCAATCGGGTGAGCCCGCCATTGCGGCCGGACTTCCTGTCCCCGCCGGGGACAGCGGCGCGATTGCAGTCCTGCAAACGCAGAATTCGGCAGCGCGCCGGAGGCGCTTTCCGGTTCGCTTGCTGTCGTTCGTCCTCGTTGTTTTTATCCCCGCGTCGTTGGCGGCTGTCTATTACTTTTTCGTTGCCGCCGACCAATACGTCGCGGAATTCCGCTTCGCATTGCGCACTGTGGAACCGGTGCGCGGCGAGGTCGCCGGGATCCTCCAAGGCAGTGTCGCGCCCTCGCCGG
>JAFASL010000936.1 GCA_019244535.1 Alphaproteobacteria bacterium | reverse complement strand
AGGCGCTGCCCGGCTTTCGGCTGCGGGTGCGCTTCAACGACGGCACCGAGGGCACGGTGGAGCTGGCGCGCTTTATCAACTCGGCCGAGGCCGGCGTCTTTGCCGCGCTGCGCGACGAAGATTTGTTCCGGCAAGCAAGGATTGTGCTGGGCGCGGTTACCTGGCCCGGCGATCTGGATCTGGCGCCCGACGCGATGCACCAGGCGATCAAGGAGCACGGCACCTGGACCCTCACATGAGATCGGCAGAGGGAGAGGCGCGCGCGAATTTGGCGACATGAGGCGGTGACGCCGCGTGAGGATGTGCGTAACCATGAAAGCCACTTATGACGCGAGAAGCGATACGCTGAGCATCATCCTGAGAGCGGATGCCGCAGTGGCCGAGAGCGACGAGGACAAGCCGGGCGTCATTCTCGACCATGACGAGGACGGGAACCTCGTCTCGTTCGAGATTCTGGATGCCTCCAAGCGCGTCACAGAGGCGCGCCGGATCGAATTCGAAACGGTAGGTTAAGGAATGCAGTCGATGAAATTCACCCGGATTACCGTCGACCCTCAACAGATGGGCGGGGTGCCCTGCCTTCGTGGCCTCCGCATACCCGTCGCAACCGTCGTAGCGATGGTCGCCGACGGCATGACCGAAGCCGAGATCCTCGCCGCCTATCCCGATCTGGTGCGGGACGACATCGCCGAGGCCCTGCGCTATGCCGCCGAGGCAGTTCGCGAGCGCGAGCTGCCGCTTGTCGGCAGCTGAGGGGAGAAGTGCGGTTTCTCGTCGACAACGCACTCTCGCCGCTCGTCGCCGACGGGCTCCGCCGCGCCGGCCACGATGCTGTGCACGTGCGTGACTACGCGATGCAGGCCGCCGCTGACGACGCGATTTTCGAGCGCGCCAAGGGCGAGGACCGCATCCTCGTGTCTGCCGACACCGATTTTGCCGCCTTGCTGGCATTAGGGGCCGAGGCGCGGCCCTCGCTGATCCTGTTCCGGCAGGTGCGGAACCGGCGACCGGAGCGCCAGGCCGAATTGCTGCTGGCCAATCTGCCGGCAATTGAAAAGCCACTCGAAGACGGATGCGTCGTCGTCTTCGACGAGGCGCGGCTACGCGTTCGTCGGCTTCCGGTCGGCGGCGGTGCATAGCGGCACCAGAGCCCCTCGTGTGAGCGGATCCTCGATCGGAGCGAGGTGCATAACATGATCGCGCCCGAGGATCCGCCCGGTTTCGTCGTCCGCACCGAGGCGCAAAAAGCCGCCTGGGACAACGGGTTTCGGATCGAGCGCGGGATCGAAGTCGGCGGCTGGCTGTACTACAGCTCGACTACAGCACACGGCGAGATCTGGATCGCTGGCGTATCACCACATGGGCCGTGGCTGCTATCGATCGATCACCCGGGCGTCGCGGCCGAACTAGCGACCCTCCCTCCTTCGCCCTTGGCCGGGCCCGGCCTTGCGACCTTCGAATTCGGCAGTTTGACCGCGCTCCATGCTGCGCTCGACCGCGTCTACAAGCTCGGCACCAGCCTCCCCGACGCGCCACTCGCGCGATTTCGCGCGCAAACCGCCCGCCTGCCGCAGACGACCGAGGCCGAGCGGCTCGTCGTCCAGCGTATCGGCCAGGACATCTTCCGCGCTGCGTTGATGGATTATTGGGGCGGCCGCTGCCCGATCACCGGCATCACCGATCCCGCGCTGCTGCGCGCCTCGCACATCGTGCCCTGGGCCGATTGCGATGACGAGCGACGGCTCGATGTGCATAACGGCCTGCTCCTCTCGGCACTATGGGATGCGGCTTTCGACGCGGGTCTCGTCAGCTTCGCCGATGACGGAACCGCGCTCGCCAGCCCCGAATTGAGCGCCGCCGCACGAACCGCGCTCGGCGTCGAGAGCGCGCCGCGGCTACCCAACCTGCGAGATGCCCACCGCGCCAACCTGGCCGCCCACCGCACCCGTCACGGCTTTTTGAGCATCTCGAGCACGGCTCTCCTGGTTTCGCGCTCGAGTTAGCCATCCACCTGTCCTGCCACCCTGTAGGCTGGCGAAAGCGACAGGTATATTGAACAAAACATTAACTCGTTGTGCGCATTCTGTTGGCGCCGACGGCAGTATCCACATCGCGGGCGCTAACGATTGCGAGGAGAACATGAGCAACGCGGCGTGCTGGCCTCGCCCCGACGAGAACCGTGAGCGCGGGGGCCCGATCACGATCAGTCGCACAATTTCCCCAAGGAGACACGCATGACTATCGGCACTGATCGGCGTACTCGCCTTGAGCCGGTTCCTCCATTTGTGTGGCCCTGTAACCTCGTTGTGGCGGGCATTGCCGATTACCAATTTCCGGTCCCATTTCAACGAACCCTAGAGGATGGTTCGCGCCTATTCGGTGTCGTCGGCGCGATCGACCATTTGGGGGCTGAGTGGTTAAAGACTGTTCTGGAACCGCACCGCAACCTGAGCGCCACGATCATCCTCGCTGTGTACGGGGGGTGCCCGACGCGCCGCGGTGATCTGAACGAATTGTTAGAGCTTCAGACACAGAGCGAGGGCCGGTTGCAGTTCCGACTACTGCCAATGTCCGTGCACATGCGGACCGCCGCAAATTTTCTCGCGGTATTCCGGAAGGAAAAGTCGACCCCTCCCACGCTGGCTTTCGGCCCGACGCCGAACATTGGTCTCGCAGGCGTGGACGTCGCGGAAGTAAACCTCGTATTCCCCGTCGAGGCGACTCTTTTCGATCAGCTGCGCCGCTGGTTCGATCTGGCCTGGTGTAACTCTGCAAAGCTGACCACCTCGACCGTCGATATCCCGGCGCTGGTACCAGCGACCGGCACACCGGAAGCGGCGGCAAAATGGGCGTCTTATTGCGCTCTGTGCGCCGAAGAAGACAATCAACGGCAGGGGCGGGCAGGAATCGACGCCGAGACCGGAGAAATACGACCACGACGTAATCCAGACGGGACGGCCGATCTGGCTCCCACAGCCATGCTCGATCTTCCAAAACTCGACGGGCTTGCTGAACGCATTTCTCGGATTGTGGCGAACGGCAGACAGACAACGATTGCCTATTCCAGTGCTGTAAGGCCGCTTGATGCTCCGGTTAGCCCAACGACATTCGGTCAACAATCCGAATACCGCGATGGCAGTATCGTCCAGCGGCAGTCATTTCGCGTCTCTGTGTTCGATGACGCAGAGCTGAAGCAGCTCAATGAATTTCGCAGGGGCAGTCAGACCGTCATCGAGAAGCTGGGGCTGCCATTGGAAAAGGGGCTCTGTTGGGTGCCGAATGCTGTAGTCCCGATCGTCGAGGCGGAAATCGAAGCCATCGACGAGCAGGCTCGGCAAAAGCTGAAGGATTTTATCGGTAACAACGTCGGTGATTTCATTACATCGAAAACCGAAAAGCTAAAGCAGGATTTAGCGACAGTATATCACCGCCTCGGGGGTAAGGGCCAAGTGCCATTGCCCGCTGTAAACGGATTGATCAATGATCTCACGCGACGGATCGAACTGGCGATTGGGGATCGCTTTGTCGCGCCGGTAACCTTTTCGGAAGTTCGCTTTTCTCTATCGGCGGACGGCGGAATTCATGCTCCATGGGCGCAGCCGGCGAAGCTGTCATGGGCGCTCGCTCGGTTTCCGAGGCAGGTCGCGACCAAGCCGAAGACGCTGGCGGGGCTTCAGACTATGCAAGCGGAAATCCTCGCCGCGATGAATGTCGCTGATGACGTGTTCGCCACGATCCCGCGCGATCGCAGGATTGAGAACCGTGCGCGGAGCGAGTTGCAACTCCTCGATAGGATTGCTGCCGCCGCGATTTCCGACAGAGACCGCTGCGAGGCATGTTTCATGTTAATGGGCGGTGCCCTTCCACATGAGATCGACCGATTCATCGCCGAAAAGGAATCGGATCGCACGCGCACCAAGAACCGCTCTAATCCATTCACCAACCAGGTCGAAAAGAGCGAGCAAGACAAGCCATGAAAATACCGGGCGCCCGGGCCCCCCTATATTGTCATGCCGACTCGGCGCTCATCCGTTGGTCGCGTGATCGATTGGCCCTTGCATCCAGAGCCGCGACCTCCGAGGAGAACGACGCGTATCTCTTCCACTGACACAACCGCCTCGAGGACGAGATCGTGGTGCGCGCTAGCGCAAGCTGCCATTGCCTGGAGGTAACCGCGCGTGGTCTCCGCATATGGCTTGCGCAGTTCGCGTCAGCCGCGATAAGGAATTTCCGACCGTGTCACGGAGACGTTGGCCAGGCCGTGCGACTTCAGCATTTGGTCGACGCGCTCCTTGGCATCGCTGGCAGCCGACGGCCCAACAACGATTTCAAATATTGCGCCAGGTTCCTGCACGCGGAAGGGATGGGCAACATAAGGCACGCGCTCAGATCCCCGCAGTCGGGTCCGCACATACGGCGCGAGCTTGCACGTCTGCCCCATCAACACGAGACGGACCTCGCGTTCGCTTTCGTAGCCAATATGCTTTGACGTAATGCAGTTCCAGATCAGCGGCGACGCAATGAGTTCATCCGCCATCCGGCGTATGAACGGTATGCCCACCCGCTTATCGGCCATCAGACCGCCATGTGCCTCCGCGGCCGCTAAGAAGATCGACGCTGCGGCGGCAATTGCACGCTGGTGCCGTGCGAATATCGCCTGCCTGTCGTAGAGGACCGGCCCGAGGAATGATATCTCGTTGGGCTCAAGCCCCGCGCCATCGACGACCTCGAACATCCTTGGGGAGAAGCCGAGCGCAAAACCCCGGCCATTATTCCCATAAGCCCGCCATTGGCTCAAATCGTCGCGCTGCTTCGTGAAGCTGGCGGTGAAAAAATCGAGACTGCCGACAAAGTTTTTCGGGATCAGGAGATCGCCGACCATCTGCAAAAACAACCCAACTCGCCGGTCGGCGCCGTGCGCCAACGCGGTCAACACGTCATCAGCGACGTCAACGCCGTGCGCAAGTTCGCTCGGATCGTTCAGATGCCGGTAATCTGTGAACCATACTGACTGGCTTTCGATGATCCCGCACAAGCCCTTCCAATCGGTGTACTGGTATAAGGGAACCGTGACCCTCGACTCCTTCTGTTCCCGCTCGAGCTGCTGGGCATCCCAGTGCCGGTATTGGGCGACCGCGGCCTGCAGCTCTACTCGGATCGATCCGCCGTCTAAGTAATCGAAGTCTCTGCTTGGCATGAAGACTCTCTTTCAAGCCGATCTAGCCAGGCTGCGCAAGAGCCGCGCACGAAACCGCGGGCACGTCGCGCCAGTGCTGTTGCTTGGCGGGAGAAGCTGGCACGTCGTCGAGGTGAACTGGTCGCACCGGCGCGTTTCGGTGGCGCCGGCGAAGGGCGGCGGCAGATCGCGGTGGCTGGGGGGCGCCGAACCCTATCGGCCGAATTTGTCACGCAGCGGAGCGCATCGTCGCCGGCGCCACACCAGGGTGTGCGCTGTCTCGACGCGCAAAGGCAAGGCTGGCGGAGGTGCGGGAACGCCTCGCCTTTCTATATGTCGCTCGCTTTGAACCACGATGTGCGCGCGACGCCCAGACTGCGGTACGGTCCGTCCAACCGAAACCACTCGGCCCGCGCGAGCGAGGAACAGGCGGCGCTTGAGCAGTGAAATGTATTGGGGATGCCCAGGCCACAGCGACACCGGGACAAAGGAGGTCCACGGTCTGCCTATCCCGTCGGGCGAGGTCGCGCCCGGTGAGAGCCTGTCCCAAAAGTCCCGGTCGTCAATCACCGACAGCAAGGGACCGCTTTTGGAGACCGACGGAAGCCGTTCAATCTTGGCGGCAGCAACCGCTCAATCTGCCCCTTAGCGGCGATTGGCGACCTATCCGGCCGCAGGGCGCAACATCCGCCAAACCAATAAGCTCTAGGGTGCGTTGTAGTCAACGTATGATGAAATCGCTAGCCTCATCGGTTTAACGCGATAACCGGCGGCTGCTATACTATCGTGAATAGCACCCAGACCTGCCCGCGCAATCTGAACCCGGCAAAGGCGATGGCCGAGATCAAGAAACTGTTGATCATGCGGCGCAGTCGGGCGGCGATAAAGCGCTTGACCGCCTCGCGCCGGGCATGATCGCATCGCAGCCGTGCAGGGGGTGGGCGATGAAATCAAAACAAGAGCGTTTCTTGCTGTTCGGCCTCGCCGCCGTCGTGGTGGCCGGCGTCGCCGCGGCGGTCGCCTACTTCGGCTCGACCAGGCTCAGTGCCGCACAACCGACGCTGCAGCTGGTAAACCCCGGCTACCTGACCGTCGGCACCTACGGCACCGTAATTCCCGGCATCGTCGTCGGTCCCGGCGACGAGCTCGGTGGCCTCGACGGCGTTCTGCTCACCGCCTTCGCCAAGGATCACGGCCTCAAGCTGAAGCTCTACCAGACAACGTT
Organism: Alphaproteobacteria bacterium; assembly: GCA_019244535.1. Classification (GTDB taxonomy): domain Bacteria; phylum Pseudomonadota; class Alphaproteobacteria; order ATCC43930; family CGMCC-115725; genus AP-15. Next base: position 2,193 of record JAFASL010000936.1, on the reverse strand, counting down.
CGCCTCGATGATCCTCGCCGTCGAACAGAAGAAGATCGACGTCGGGACTTATGTCTTCTACACCAAGGAGCGGGCGCAGCACGTCTTCTACACCTACCCGTTCCTCGTCAGCTACGCCGTCGTCTACACCTTGAAGTCGTTCCCGTATAGGGGCCCGGAGAGCATGGACGGCAAGAAGGTCGGCACGGTCGTCGGCTTCGTCTGGGCACCCTATCTGCAGCAATGGTCGGCCTCCAGCGCGGCGCTGTTCCCCGATCAGGTGACCGTCGCCAAGGCGCTGCTCAACGGCCAGATCCAGGGATACGTCAACGGCGGTTTCGTCATCCATGCGCCGCCCTTCAACGATTCTCCAGAGGTCGTCAAACATCCATTGCACGCCGGCGATTTCGGCATTCCCGAGCAGTTCCTCGCCAACCCCGCCTACAATCTTGTCAACTGCAACAACCGCGAGCTCGGGGCCGAATTGGATCGCGAATTGGCAGAGCTGCGCGCTAGCGGCGAGTGGCAGAAGGCGCTGAAAACGTACAATTTGGGGTCCGATCAAGAGGTCGAGCTGAAAACGCCGCCGCAGATCTGCAGCGGCTGACGCGGTCCGCAAATCGCATCATGGGCGTGGTGATCGGGTGGCTAGCGATCCTAGCGAGCGGCCTCGTCGTAACACTTAAGCTCACGTTCTTCGCTGCGATTTTCACGATTGTCTGGTCGACGCTGCTGGCTATCGGCAACATCAGCCCGTTGCGCCCCGTACGTTGGCTCGCCAGCCTCTATTGCGACCTGTTCCGCAGCATCCCGCTGCTGGCGCTAATCATCTTCATGTATTACGGCCTCGGCGGCGTGACCGCGGGGCTTGGCATCTCCGACTTCTGGCTGATGGTCGTCGCCCTGACGCTCAGCGAATCCGCCTATCTCGCCGAAATCTACCGGGGTGGGCTGCTGATGGTCCCGCAGGGTCAGTGGGAGGCGGCCGAGAGCCTCGGTCTCGAATGGTGGGCGGCGCTGCGGCTGGTCGTTTTGCCGCAGGCGCTGCTCCCCGCGGTCCCCAGCACGCTCAACATGGTCATCGCAGCCATCAAGGACAGTTCGCTCGCTTCGCTGATCGCGGTCGGCGAGGTGACGCTCGTTGCGACGACGCTGGTGTCGGAGACTTTCGAGCCGATGCAGATCTATCTCGTCCTGGCGGTCCTCTATCTCGCGCTGATTGTGCCGATCGCACTCGTCACGCACCGGCTCGAGGCGCGCTTCGGCGCTAGTTTGGACGTCGTCGAGGACATACAGCACGCGATCGATCCGCACCTGACGGCGATGCCGGAGGCGTGAGCCGTATGGCCGGCGATGTATTGGTGGATCTGCTGCGGGGCGGCCTCATCAGCCTGCAGATAGCGGCAGGCGCTTGGCTATTGGCGGCCGCGCTCGGGCTCGTCCTCGCAGTATTGCGCGATCTCGGCATGGCGGGGGTCAGAGCATTGCAGGTGTCGCTCGTCGTAACACTGCGCTCGGTGCCGCAGCTCGTCGTCCTCTACCTGATTTACTTCGGGCTCGGGCAGATCGGCATCGAGGTCAATTCGGTCCTCGCCGCAATTGTCGCGCTCGGCATCACCGATGCCGGCTTTGTCGCCGAATACTATCGGGCCGGCTTTATGACGGTGCCGTCAACGCAACGCGAGGCGGGGTTGAGCCTCGGCCTTTCGCGTCTCGGCGTCTTGTGGTGGGTGGTCATGCCGCAAGTCGTCCCGTTCGTCGTGCCGCCGCTGCTCAATGCCTTTGTCGGGCTGTTGAAGACCGCTACGTTGGCGGCGGCGGTCGGTGCCCCGGAGGTGCTGTATCGCGCGCAGAACGAGATGAACCGCAGCGGGCGTATAACCTTGGTTGTCGCTGTGGTTATCCTGCTCTATGTCGTGGTGACGATGCCGCTGACGCGAGTGGTCGCCATCCTCGAGCGCCGGGTTCGCAGCCGGGCCCGCGTGTAGCCGCATGTTGCACGACAGCGCCATGCGGGCCAAAGTCCCGGATCGGTTGCGGGCCCAGGAGATGGTGGCGGTTGAACGCGTTCGATGCATCGGGCTCTGCCGCGCCGCTGCTGGTAGTCCAGCACCTGCACAAGAGCTTCGCCAGTGTCGAGGTGTTGCACGGCATCAACTTCCGCGTCGCGCCGGGCGAGAAGGTCTGCATTATCGGGCCGAGCGGCTCCGGAAA
>JAFASL010000223.1 GCA_019244535.1 Alphaproteobacteria bacterium | reverse complement strand
TGGTGCGGTCGAGAAGACTCGAACTTCCACGGAGTTTCCCCCACAGCGACCTCAACGCTGCGCGTCTACCAATTCCGCCACGACCGCACGCAGGGCCGGCGTGATTAGCAAATCCGGCCTATTATATCAAGCTGGATGGACGTTCAGATGGGAATGGCGCTGCCGGGGATCGAGTGGCGGACGAGCGAAACGCCGGTCGATTATCCGCCCGCCGTGGCGGAGATGGAAGAGCGGGTCACGGCGATCCGCGCCGGGACGGCGGCCGAGCTCGTCTGGCTGCTCGAGCACCCTGCGCTTTACACCGCCGGCACCAGCGCGCGCGCCGAAGAATTGATCGAGCCTGGCCGGCTGCCGGTATTTCGCACCGGGCGCGGGGGTCGCTACACCTATCACGGGCCGGGCCAGCGCGTCATATATCTGATGCTCGATCTGCGCTGGCGAGGGCAGGACGTGCGCTGCTACGTGCACCAGCTCGAGGAGTGGATCATTCGGGTCCTCGCGCATTTTGGCATTAACGGCGAGCGGCGCGACGGGCGTGTCGGCATCTGGGTTGCACACCCCTCGGGGAATGAAGCGAAGATCGCCGCGGTCGGCGTGCGCGTTCGTCAATGGGTCACCTATCACGGCGTCGCGCTCAACATAGATCCCGAGCTCGAGAATTACCGCGGGATCGTCCCGTGCGGGATCTCCGATCACGGCGTGACCTCTCTCGCCGCACTTGGTATCCGGGCGACCATGCAGAATGTCGACACGGCGCTGCGGTCGACATTCGGAGAGGTTTTTGCCATTGCGCCCACCTGCCGCTCCTAGCGCCTTGCTTCATCCCGAGATGAACAGAAGAAGCTTGCTCCGCCAAGCGACCGCGGCTGCCGTTCTGCCGGTTGTGTTTGGATCCTTGCACCTTGCCGCCGCGCAGGGGAATGCCTCCGCCTTTCGCCGCGTGCGTCCATCGGACCCCGCATGGCCCGACCAGAGGATGTGGGAAAGGCTGAACCGCGAGGTCGGCGGGCGGCTCATCAAAGTTGAGACGCCACTGAGCGTTTGCCGGAATGCGCCGGACGGGGCATCGTGCGGCGATCTCTTCAAGGAGCTGAAGAATCCCTATTACATCGGCGATAATGTCGCTCTGACGCAGACCGCCGGCTGGGTCGATGCATGGGAGTCGCAGCCCAGCGTCTATGCAGTGGCGGCGGAGACCGCGAGCGATGTTGTTGCTGCCGTTAATTTCGCGCGCGACAACAATCTGCGCCTGGTTGTCAAAGGCGGCGGCCACAGCTATCTCGGCAGGTCCAACGCGCCGGATTCCTTGCTGATCTGGACGCGGCGCATAAATGCCGTCGCTCTGCACGACGATTTCGTCGCGGAAGGATGCGCGGCGCAGCAACCGCCGCAGCCCGCCGTCTCGGTCGGGGCAGGGGCGATCTGGATGCACACCTATAATGCGGTCACGACGGAAGGCGGCCGTTATGTCCAGGGCGGCGGCTGTGGCACGGTCGGAGTGGCTGGGCTCGTTCAGGCCGGCGGCTTCGGCAGCTTCTCGAAAAACTTCGGCACTGCGGCGGCGGGGCTATTGGAGGCCGAGATCGTCACCGCGGATGGCGAGGTTCGCATCGCCAACGCCTGTACCAATCCGGACCTGTTCTGGGGGCTCAAAGGCGGCGGTGGCGGCAGCCTCGGCGTTGTCACGCGGCTCACCCTCAAAACACATGAGCTGCCGTCGTTCTTCGGCGCGGTTTCTGCGACGATCCACGCGTTCTCCGAGACCGCATTTCGCGAGCTGGTCGATCATTTCGTCGATTTCTATGCCGACAATCTCCTCAATCCGCACTGGGACCAGATCGTAAATATTCGGCCGGGAAATCGCCTCGAGATCCGGATGGCGTTCCAAGACCTGGACCGGCAGCAGGCAGAGGCCCTATGGCAGCCATTTTTTCATTGGGTTAACGGCTCACCGCAGGATTTTACCTATCAACTCACACCCAGAACTATTGCGGTGCCGGCCCGCAATCTATGGGACCCGGTTTTTCTCAAAACTCACTTTTCCAGCGCCGTGCTGTCGGACGATCGGCCCGGGGCGTCCAACGACAATATCTTTTGGTCGGGAAACTTGGCGGAGGTGGGCCACTTTATATCTGGGTACGAATCCCTCTGGCTGCCCGCTTCGCTGCTGCAATCGGGGCGCCGAGGCGCGCTCGCCGATGCCTTGTTCGCCGCTGGCAAACAGTGGCCGGTCGAACTCCACTTTCAGAAAGGACTGGCTGGAGGATCGGAAGATGCGGTTTCGGCCACCAAAGATACCGCGATGAACCCCGACGTGCTGGACGCCTTCGCGCTCGCAATCATCGGCGGCGAAGACCCACCGGCCTTTCCCGGCTTGCCCGGCCATCAGCCGGACCTCGAGGCAGATCGCAAGCACGCCCGTCAGATCGGTAAGGCGATGAGCGAACTCAAAAGGCTAGCGCCCGGTGCTGGCTCCTACTTTGCCGAAAGCGACTTCTTCGAGCCGAACTGGCAGACCTCCTATTGGGGCCCGAATTATCCGAGGCTACTGTCGATCAAGAAGAAATACGACCCAGGCGGGCTGTTCTTCGTGCATCACGGTGTCGGCAGCGAAGAGTGGAGCGCCGACGGCTTCACCCGCTTGAGCCGAGGTTAGCGGCCGCTGCCGCGGATTGCGCTCCACACCCGTTCCGGGCTCAAAGGCATTTCAATATGAGTTACGCCGAATTCGGCGAGCGCGTCTACGACGGCATTGACAACGACGCCGAGCGCGGGGGTCGTGCCGCCCTCGCCGGCCGGGCGGATACCCAGCGGGTGGGTCGGGGTCGGGACTTCGCTGAGCTCGGTCATGAAGAATGGCAGCCGGTCGGCACGCGGCAATGCGTAATCCAGCAGCGAGCCGGACAGCAGCTGGCCGGTTTCCTTGTCGTAGATACAGTACTCGCTCAACGCCTGGCCGAGGCCGTGCGTGATGCCGCCATGGATCTGCCCGTGCACGATCAGGGGATTTACGGCGCGGCCGACATCATCCACCGCGGCATAGCGGGCGATTTCGACGACCCCCGTCTCGGCATCGACCTCGACCTCGCAAACGTGACAACCATAGGGGAAGCTCGCGAGATTGACGGTCTCGTCACTTTCCGCCGCGAGCGGCCCCCGTAATCCGTCCGGCAGATCATTGCGCCTCTGCGCCTCGGCCGCGGTCTCGAAGATGCCGAGCGAACGGTCTGTTCCCTTGACCCGGAAGCGGCCTTCGGTGAATTCCAAATCGGCCGGAGCGGCTTCCATGACGTGACTGGCAATCTGCAGGCCCTTGGCAATGATGTCGCGTGACGCGTTCAGCATGACGATGCTGGCGAGGCGCAACGCCCGCCCGGAATGCGAGCCGCCGCCGACCGATACGCGGTCGGTATCGCCCGTGACGAGCCGCACCGCATCGATCGGCACCCCGAGCCACTCGCCGATCAGTTGTGCAAAGCTCGTCTCGTGGCCCTGGCCGTTCGACACCGTGCCCACGACGACTTCGACAATGCCGTCAGGCAATACCGTGACCTCAGCGCGTTCGCGTGGCGTTCCGGTGGCGGTATCGACGTAGTTGCTGACGCCGATACCGCGATATTTGCCGCGCGCTCGCGCGTCGGCGCGCCGTGCCGGGAACCCAGCCCAATCGCCGAGCGCGACGACCCGCTCCATCACCCGGTGGTAAGCGCCGCTGTCGTAGACCATGCCGAACGGGTTGCGATACGGCATCGCCGACTCGGGAACCAGGTTCCGCCGACGCAGTTCCAGTCGGTCGAAGCCGCATTGCCGCGCGGCGAGATCGATCAGCCGCTCCGTGACAAACATGACCTCGGGGCGTCCCGAGCTGCGGTAGGGGCGAGTCGGCAAGGTATTGGTGATCGCGGCGCGGGCGCGGAAATGCACGGCCGGCACATCGTAGATGCTCGACATGATCTCGACGCCTTTGGCGAGCGGACCGTAAGAGATCGGATAGGCGCCGACATTGGCGATATTGGAGCCGCGCATTGCGAGGAAATTGCCGTCCCGGTCGAGCGCGAGCTCAGCTTCGACCGCGAGATCGCGCGCCTGGTAGTCGCAGACGAATGCTTCGCTGCGCTCGCAGGTCCATTTCACCGGCCGCCTGACCCGGCGCGCTGCCCAGGCCACCAGCGCGAATTCGGGGTTAAACGAGCCGCGCGTCCCGAAATTGCCGCCGACCTCGTGCATGACGACCCGGACCTTGTCCTCGGCAACCCTAAGAATTTTAGCAAGCTCCTGCTTTGGCCGCACAGCCCCGCCAATCCCGGCGTAGAGCGTGTAGCGCCCCGTTTCCGGGTCGTGAATGCCGATCGCGGCGCGCGGCTCCATCGGCACACCGGCGATGCGCGGGATCCAGGTCTCGAATTTTACGATATGCGCCGCCTTGGCAAACGCGGCGTCCGTCGCGCTGGGATCACCGACCTCCGCATCGATCG
>JAFASL010000826.1 GCA_019244535.1 Alphaproteobacteria bacterium | reverse complement strand
CCGGTTTTTGCGCAATGTTCTGATCGCGATCGGCAACGCGCCGACGGGTGAGCCGGAATTGATCGCCGCCGCCCGCCGCTGTCTCGACGACGCGTCGCCACTGGTCCGCGCGGCGGCCGTGTGGGCGATCATGCGGCTGGCGCCGGCGCAATGTGCTGCCGAACGCGCGAGCCGGCTGCCCGGGGAAGCAGATCCATTAGTGCGGGCGGAGTGGGAGCGCGTCCCGCTGTTACACTCCCCGCACGGTTTCGGCGATCAGCCAATCGACGACCGCGGCGAGCGCCTCGGCGCGATCAGCGCCGGCGGATAGCGCCTGCTCGAACACGGTCAGCTGGCGGTGCGCGCTGGTGCCGCGGGCGAGGATCTCGCGCGCGTGCGATACCTCGGCGACGCAGCCGAAATGCCGTGCGTCGGGGTCGATCAGAGCGAGGATTTCTTCGAGCAAATCGGCGTAAGGCACGATCGCGCCTTTGCCGAAATCGACGAGCCCCTGGTCGAACCCGTAGCGCTGCGCCCGCCAGCGGTTCTCGTCAATCAGCATATGCGCATAGAGCCGCCACCGCTGGTTCTCGCGCTTCAGTCGCCACAGCATCCGCAATAGGCAACGGAACAGTGCCGCAATCGACAGCGTGTCCTCGAGTGTCGTGCAGCAATCGGTGATGCGCATCTCCAATGTCGGGAAACGGTCGCTCGGCCGCAGATCCCACCACAACTTTGTGGCGTCCTCGATGAGCCCCGCGCCGACGAGAATATTGACATGGCGCCGGTATTCGCCCCAGCTCGCAAACCGCTCTGGTGTGCCGGTGCGCGGCATCTCGTCGAACACGGCGAGGCGGTAGGATTTGAGCCCGGTGTTGTCGCCTTGCCAGAACGGCGACGAGGTCGACAATGCCAATAGATGCGGCAGGAAATACGATGCCTGGCTCAACAGGTCGATGCGCAACTCGTCGTCGGGAATGCCGATATGGACGTGCATGCCGCAGATCGCCAGCCGCCGGCCGACACCCTGCAGGTCGCTCTCGAGGCTCTGATAGCGGACACGCTCGGTGGTGCGCTGCGTTTCCCAGCGCGCGAAAGGATGCGTCGCGGCGGCGATCGGGGCCATGCCGTAGCGCGCCGACGCCGACGCGATCGTGCCGCGCAATCGCCGCAACTCGGCGCGGGCCTCGTCGGGGGTCGCGCAGACCCGCGTGCCGATCTCGATCTGCGAGCGCAGGAATTCGGGGCTGACTTGCGCCCCGAGCGATGCCTCCAATTCGGCGAGCATCGCAGCCGGCGGGTCGCCGACCACGTCGCGCGACGCCTGCTCGACGAGGAAGTACTCCTCCTCGATGCCTAAGGTGAATTCCGGTTCGGCCGTCACCTGACGCCGAGGATCGAGCCGGTCACGGCGCGGGGGTCGCGCTGCGGCCAGCGGCCTCGTTCGACCTGGTGAAAGAATTCATCGAGGGTGCGGTTGAAGAGATCCGGCTCTTCGAGGTTGACCGCATGCCCGGTGTTCGGGAAGAAGACGAGCGCGGCGCTTGGGATCGTCCGCTTCATCAGGATGCCGGGCTCGAGGCAGGGATGGTCCTCGTCGCCGGTCATCACGAGAGTCGGGACGTCGAGCCGGTTCATCCGGTCGGTCAAGTCCCATAATGACGGCCGCTTCGCCTGCACGCCCCGCATCGTCAAAGCCGAGCCTTTGGTCGAATGTCCGGCGAGGTTCGCGGCAAATTCGCTCCAGCCGCGCGGGTCCTTGTTCTGAAACTGCACGCGGCTCGGACCCTGCGCGTAGACCTTGCTCGCCTCGCCCATCCCCTGCCCTTCGATCAGCGCGATCGTCTTGGCGGTCTCGTCATGAAACTGCTGGCGCTTGCCAGGCTCGGCGCCGTAGCCGCAACCCGCGACGACGAGCGACAGCGCGCGGCCGGGATAGGACAAACCGAAATGCAATGTCGCAAAGCCGCCCATCGAAATGCCGACGATATGCGCTTTGTCGATCGACAGCGCATCGAGAACCGCGCGGATGTCGTCGCGCGCGCGGTCCTGCGAATAGCGGCCTGGCTCCTCCGGCACGTCCGAGGGCGGGTAGCCGCGGGCATTGTAGGCGATGCACCGGTAGCGCCGCCCGAAATGCCGCATCTGCCCCTCGTAGCCGCGGTAGTCGTCGGCGAATTCGTGGACAAACACGATCGGCGTGCCGGAGCCCGTCTCCTCGTAATAGAGGCGGACGCCGTCATCGGTGGTCAGGTGCGGCATCGGGTTTCCCCTTCTCGAGCAGAGCGATTCGCCATCCTACGGGCCGGGGCCGGCGGCCGGCAAGCCGCCCTCCCGCAAGTATTTGCGGCGACGAACCGCAAGCGATAGCCTCATTTTGGGAAGAGAGGGGGAG
>JAFASL010000737.1 GCA_019244535.1 Alphaproteobacteria bacterium | reverse complement strand
TGCCTCTCGGGATTAGGACCACTCCGAGTCTGATTGGCCCAGATCGCTCCGTTCGGCTCCTCTTTCGCGATTTCCTCGGCGAGCCGGCCAGAATAGCGCGCGTAATGCCGTCGCGGATGTTCATGCCTCGCTCCGCCACCAGTGTTTCATTTTAACCTCAGATGCTAGCTCGCTAGCCCAAATCATGCGAAGCCGTCGCCCTGGGGCTATTATTTAGGTTACCAGCAACAACACGACGCCGCCGACCGCCGCGGTGACGCCAGCGATCAGCTGGGGGCCAACATCCTGCTTCGCGAGGAACGCGCGGCTCAGCAGCAATGTCACCAGCGGGTAGCCGGCAATGATCGGCGACACTAGCACAACCGGCCCATACTTGAGGGCCGTGTACATCGCCAGGACGGCCAGACCGTTGCATAGTCCGACCACCGCAAACCAGAGCGCTCCGCGATGATCGATGTTGGGGATTGTTCCACCGCTGCGCACCAGCGCCGAGGCGATGAGCACTGCCGAGGAGACCGTATAGCCGACAACGACCGCAGCGATCGGGTTCGGCCACCACACAAAACCGATTTTGACGATCGGCTGCACCAGTCCCCGAATGGCGGCCGAACCGGCGGGGAGTGCCATCAGCCATAGCGATCGGCCGGACAAATTGACGTGGACGCGGTACATCAAACTGATGCCGACAACGAACGCGACCAAGCCGAGCAATTGAGCACTTCGAACGCGTTCACCGAGGACAACGACCGCAAGAAGAACGGCCAGAACCGGCGTCATGCTGCTGAGCGCGCCCGCGATATTTGGGCCCATCAGCCGATTGGACTCAAAGTTCAGCAGCGCGGCGGCTCCGGGGAACAGCAAACCAACACAAGCAAACAGAACAACGGCTCTGACATCGCTGACGCTCGGGTCGACGAAGATTGGTACGAGACACCAAAAGAGCAGCGTCGAGGTCGGGATGCTGATTGCCACACCCAACCAGGGCTGCATCCATCGCAACCCGAACTGGGTGAGGACGAAACCGGCGCCGAACATGAACATCGACGCGAGGGCAAGGAAGATCGCGGTGGCGATGGGTGTTGTCCCGCATCAGCGTTTCGGTCGACGAGCGAGGATCGTTCGGCGGGCGGTTGCAGACAATGCGGAAGTAGCGAACTCTGCCTTCGAGAAAAGCTAAGGCAGCTGACTCTACCCTGCCCACGCTTTGAGGTGCTCGACAAGCTTTTGCCCCTGGACAGGCAGAGCGGCAAAGCTGCGGACGCAGAGCGTCAGTCGTCGCGGCGCCCAGGTATCGACAAGCGGGATGATCCGGATGGCCGTGGATCGTTTGTACCGGTGGGCTGCTGTTGCCGGAACAACAGCGACGCCAAGGCCGCGGCCGACCACTTGGCAGAGCGCCTCGAAACCAGAAAGCCGGAGTCGCAATTTCAAGTGACGGCCGGCGCGGACCGCGTGGTCTTCCATTTGATCCTGCAAGGCATTGCCGGCAGGGAGGCCAACATGGTCATAGCCAAGGGCATCGCGGAACGCTATCGCCCGCTGCCGGCTCACCGCATGGTCTCGCGGCGCGATCAGCACAAGATGATCCTCGGCAAACGGAAAAGTTTGCAGTTCTTTGGCGGGATTGACCTCGTCGCCGACGACACCGATTTCGGCGAGATCTCCAGCGACCGCGCGCACGATGTCACGGCTAGAATGCTCCTCAAGATCGATGTCGATCTGGGGATGCTGCAACAAGAAGGCGGCCAAGCTGGCCGGCAGAAACTCGGCGATTGTCGTCGTATTGGCGATAGGCGCACGCGGCCCCGGACGCCGTCGGCATGCTCTGAGAGTTCCCCGCGCATCCGTTCCAACTGCTGTATGACCAGTTGAGCATGGTGGGCGAGGGCCGCTCCAGCGGGCGTCACACGGACACCACGGCGATGCCGGTCCAGCAGCGCAGCTCCGAGGCTCTCTTCCATCAGTCGAATTCGCTCGCTGGCCGAAGCCAGCGCCATACCAGCCCGTGCCGCACCATGCGTGATGCTTGCCGCTTCGACCACAAACAGGAAGAGACGCAGATCAACGAAATCGAAGCGCATAGAGGTTTTCATGGCGCATTTGTGCCTTCGGCCTTGCCTTAGGCAATGTAGCACCGAAGTGCGGGATGATGACGGCGGTTTCCGACACTCTACTGCACGCCTGGGCGGCGCTATCGGCTGAGCTTGAGAAGGGTGGTGCCGACGAGCGTCGTCGTGATGGACGCCAGTCGCGCGAGGCTCAGCCGTTCTTGCAGGAAGACCACCCCGATGACGACGGCAAAGACGATGCTCGTCTCGCGTAGGGCCGACACCAGAGCCATGGGTGCCAGTGGCAGCGCCCAAATGATGAGCCAGGATAAGCCATAGCTCATCAGCCCGGCCGCGACTCCGATCCGGCGCGTAGGTGCTGCAATCGGAAGGTGTGTCCCACGTTGAAGGAACCGGAAGCAACCGGCGACCAGGATAGCGTAAAGGAGGGTGACCCAGACCATGTAGCCATTCGGGCTGCCTGCGGAGCGGGCACCAAGGGCATCGGTTATTGTGTACGCGCCGACAAAGCCACCCGCGATAAAGGACAGGTAGATCGGTCGCCGAAGGCCAGCCGCACCGCGCGTCAGGCGAGGCTTGCAATGCCCAACGCGATAAGAATCACCGCTATCTTGCCGGCTTCACTGATCTGTTCGCCGAGAAGGGCCGTCGAGACGATCGCAATGATGAGCGGCGCGATGCCAGGTGCGAACGGATAGACGTGGCTGAGATCGCCGACGCGATAGGCCCAGCTCAGGAAGAGGTCAGCAGCTTGGGGAGTACACAAAAATACATGATCTGCGCAGGCTCAGTCGGAGGACGGAGCGCCTCGCGTTTAAGATCGCCGACCTCGTTCATGCGGTTGGCGCGATTGAATGCCTGCATCTCCTATCCGCGGCCTCGCTTCCGAGCTATCCAATTATCCTGAGAAAGCCCGCGCGTCGTCTGGGGTCTCAATATTGACCCGCTCGCCCTGGCGCTCAGCACTGGCACTCGTCTTAATAGGCGACACACGAGGGGCGGCGGGCTTCCCTTTGCGTTTATCCGGTTGGAGATTGATCGATGGAGTATGTAAAGCTCGGTCGTACGGGTTTGGAGGTATCGCGAATCTGCCTCGGCTGCATGAGCTATGGCGTGCCTGATCGGGGAATCACGCCTGGAGCATCGAAGAGGCGGAGAGCCGGCCCTTCATCCAGAAGGCTCTC
>JAFASL010000714.1 GCA_019244535.1 Alphaproteobacteria bacterium | reverse complement strand
GGTCGATCAGCGCCGAGCATGGCGTCGGAACCCTGAAGCGCGACGAGATCACTCATTATAAGCCGCCGGTCGAGATCGAGATGATGCGCTGCGTAAAACGCGCTCTCGACCCGGGCAACATCATGAACCCCGGCAAGCTCGTCAGCGTATAAAAGCGTTAAAATGATGTCGCACTCGCCACGTCACCCCCGCGCAAGCGGGGGTCCAGGGCCGCCGCTCCGGCCCTGCCTCCCTGGATTCCCGCTTTCGCGGGAATGACGGCAACAGAGTAACTCGTTAATGGAAGATCCGCAGCAGCGGTACCGGGCCAACCTGCAAGGCGAAGTCGACAGCGCCTCCCTGTACCGGACCCTGTCGCAAACCGAGAAGAACCCTGAGCTCGCGCAGGTTTATTCGCGCCTGGGCGCGGTTGAAGAGGCCCACGCCGAATTCTGGAAGCGCAAAATCGACGCAATTGGCCAACGCGTGCCGAGCGTGCGGCCGAGCTTCCGGACGCGGGCGCTGGCTTGGCTGGCGCGCCGTTTCGGCCCGGCTTTCGTGTTGCCCAGCATCAACAAGCTCGAGCAGATGGACAGCGGCGCCTACGATGCGCAGCCGGAAGCCGTTGCCGGCGGGCTTCCTGCGGCCGAGCGGTCGCACGCCCGCATCATCGCGGCGCTGGCGTCGCCGTCCGCTGGTGCGTTCAGCGGCCCGACCATCGCACGGCTGGAAGGCCGGCATCGCGGTTTGGGCGGCAACGCGTTGCGCGCTGCCGTGCTCGGCGCCAATGACGGGTTATGCTCCAATCTGAGCCTCGTCATGGGGGTTGCCGGCGCGGACCTCGCCCCGCATGCGATCCTGGTAACGGGTCTCGCGGGGCTGTTGGCCGGCGCCTGCTCGATGGCTCTGGGTGAATGGTTGTCGGTCAGCACGACGCGCGAATCCTATCAGCGGCAAATCAAGACGGAGGCCGACGAGCTCGAGCAGGTGCCCGAAGAGGAAGAGGAGGAGCTCGCGCTGATCTATCAGGCGAAGGGCCTCCCGGAAGACCAGGCCAAAGCTTTGGCGCAGCGGCTTATCGCGAACAAGGAAACCGCGCTCGACACGCTCGTCCGCGAGGAACTCGGGATCGATCCGGAAGAACTCGGGGGCTCGGCCTGGGCCGCCGCCGGAACCTCCTTCCTGCTGTTTGCGATGGGGGCCATTTTCCCGGTTGCGCCGTATTTTGTATTGGCGGGGCTGCCGGCGGTGATCGCGAGCCTGGCGGCGAGCGGATTGGCGCTGTTTGCGATCGGAGCAGGCACAAGCCTATTCACCGGCCTCGGAGTATTGTTTTCAGGACTCCGCCAAATTCTCGTCGGCTTCGCTGCGGCCGGCGTGACCTACGGCATCGGCAAGCTGATCGGCGTTGCCGTTACGGGCTGAGGCGCAAGGTCCTGGTGCGGGCGAGAAACTCCGCGCGGGCGAGCTGGTGCTGCAAGCCGAGCCGCTCGGTGATGCTCAAGGGCTGCCAGGGGCCTCCGATCAGCACTTGGCCTCTGCCGTCGATCTTGAAGCGGCGGCCGTCAAAGACCAGGAGGCCGTCGAGCCCGCGCTCGTCGAGCGTCCAATTCCGCACCGGCCCTGTATCGATGTGGATAAAGCCGGAATGGGGGTACCAGCCGACGCCGCCTCGCTGCATCGCACGGGCTTTTGTCATTGCGTCGGCGAGCTTAGATTCAAGACGCAAATCGAGCGCTCGGCCGACGATGTGCTGACTGTGCTCGGCGACGCCAAACATCGTGCGGGCGAGCATCGCGTTGGTCTCGGCCGTGCGATACGCCGACAGGATCGTCGCCCGGGTCTCGCCTACCGAATCGAGGACATCGGCGAGGAAATCGATGACCCCGACATCGATCTGGGTCTTTTCGCCGGAGTGGTGGTCGCGCAGAAAAACGCACAGCTCGTCGATGACCCGCTGGATCGGGCCTTGGTCGTTGCGATACGCCCCGTCGAATGTTTCGCCGGTGTGGCAATTGACAAGGCGCAGTCTCCGCAACGCGAGCGGTGGGCGCGCTACCGCATGGGCAACCGACGGCAACGCCGCGGCAAATCCAGTCATCAAAGATAGAAAAACTCGACGATCCATCGCTCCTTCGGTTCTCGTGCGATCACCTGAAAACAGAGTTACCAACATCGCCGGCAATTCGGTAAACGGCAGGGTGTGCAGGGCGCCCGGAGCGAGCCGGGCAGGACGAGGAGAAAGGTTAGCGGATTGAAGGCGCAGTCTCGCCTTCGGTCAAGCCTAAAATCTCTTCAACAAACGATCGATGTAGTCCAGCTCGATTTCGGGACGATAGCGCTCGCCGGCGCGGCGACGCAGTTCGTCCAGAATTTCACGGGCTTTTTGTAAAGTATTCTGATCGGGGATTTTAACGTCCCCCTGATCGTAGGTCCCGTTATTCGACAACGGCCGTCCGAGCGGGTCGCGCTCCACCCGGTCACGCGGCATTCCGTCCGCCGCGCCGACATCGTCGTCGTTCGGGTTGCCCCACTGCCCCTGCATACGGCGCTGCATTTGCTGGGCAAAATCGCGCGCCGCCTGCTGCAATTGGTCGAGTGCCTCGGTCTGCGGGCCGATCGCGTCGCCGGGTTGACGGTGCTGCAATGCCTCGGTCGCATCGCGCATCGCCCGTTCGGCCCGGCCCAGCGGTTCGGGGATGTCGCCGAGCCCATCGCCCAGCCGGCGCATCATCTCGCCGAGCATGCGGCGCAGGCCTTCCTGCTGTCCGGCGGCGTCACCGAGTTGCCCGTTGGGGTCCGGCTGGTCGCCCCCTTGCTGCTGTCCTTGCTGACCCTGCTGGCCGCGCTGCCCCATGCGGCCTTGCTGGCCCTGTTGGCCTTGCTGCTGCTGAGCGCGGAAGCTGCGGTCGAGAAGTTGCTGCTGGCGCTGCATCATTTCGCGCATGTCGCGCATCATCTTCTGCGCCTCGCTCGAGCCCTGCTGCGGCATCTGTCCAGGTCGCGCCATACGCAGGTTTTCGAGCATGTTCTGCAATTGCGACAACAATTCGCGCGCCTGGTCGCGCGCGCCGTTGCGTGCCAAGTCCCGTGCCCGGTCGAGCATCCGTTGCAAATCGCGGCTGCTGATCACCTTCGAAGGATCGATCGGCTGCTGATATTGCTCGGGATTGCGCGCCATGTTTTCGGCGAGCGCCTGCAGATAGTGGTCGAGCGCCTGCTGCAACTCCTTCACCAGGCGATCGATTTCCTCGTCCGGCGCGTTTTTGGCGAGCGCGTCCAGCAGCTCCTGCTGGAGCCGGCGCATCTCGCGCTCGGCGAGCGACATGCGGCCATCCTCGATGCGCAACGCCGTGTCCCATAGGAGTTGCTGCACTTCGGCAATCGAATTCGCATCGTCATTGAGCCGCAGGCGCTCTTCGGCGAGCCGCATCGCGAGAAAGGCGACGGTGTCGTCGCGGTAGAGTTGCGGCCGCTCGCGCAGATCGCTGAGAGTGTCCGCCACCGCGAGCCGCGAGCCCGGATCGCTTGCCAACTCCTTGCGTTGGTCGATGATCGCACGCGCGACCGGGTGCTCGAATTTGCGCTCCGGCAACTTCATCCGAACCGCGTCGCTCTCACCCGTCTGTCCCAACGCATCGGTGGCGACGAGCCGGATCTCGACCGGCAGGCCCGCCCAGGGATGCGGTGACAGGTCGTGGTAGCTGGTTGCCTGAGCTTCTTTGAGGTGCAGCCCAGGCAGTGGCGCCTCCAGCTCGATCTTCTCGTCGGGATTGCCGCCTTCGCGCCGAATGACCGCCTTGACCGACTCGACGCCGTAATCGTCGCTCGCCCGGTAGTCGATACGCAGCGCGGCATGTGTCGTGCCTTCCGGGGTTTTTGCGAAGGCGACGGTCGGCGGGTTGTCTGGAATGATTTCGATTTGCCAGCTGCCGAGCGCGGCGCCCGCCTGGGTCACCGAGAGCCGCTTGCCGGCGGTCAGGGTCGCCTCGGCTCGAAAGTTCAGTTTGTCGACTGCCACGAAATCGCGATTCTCGCTGTCGATTGCGAGGCGTGGCGCCGCC
>JAFASL010000702.1 GCA_019244535.1 Alphaproteobacteria bacterium | reverse complement strand
CAGGCCGCTTCGCGATGCCGCGATCATCGGGCGGGGAGCACCAGGCTGTGCACGGCGCCCCAGCCAACCCGGACGCGGCTCCCGGGTTGCAGTGTGCCGGCACGCTCGTCCGTCAGTTGTTTTCCGGCAAGAACGACCTCAGGCGCGACGCGCACGAAATAGCGGATATAGCCGCCGGCGAACACGACTTCTTCGACCTCGCCTGCAGCGATGTTGTCCTCGGCTTCACCGTCGCCGAGCAGCCGCAGCCGCTCGGGCCGCACCACGACATTCACCTGTGCGCCTGGAGCGCCGCCCAAGTCTTTGGCCCGCAGCGTTATGCCGCCCGGCCCTACAAGTGCCATAGCATTGCTGCCAGCGGTAACAGTCGCGCCGAGAATGTTCGACTCGCCGAGGAACTGAGCCGCGAATAAGCTTTGCGGCGAAAAGTACAAGTCGGCCGGCGTGCCAATCTGCGCGATGCGCCCCTGGTTCATCAGGCAAATGCGGTCCGACATCGCCATCGCCTCTTCCTGATCGTGCGTCACATAAAGCACGGTTATTCCGAGGCGGCGATGCAGCGTCTTGATCTCGAGCTGCATTTGGTCGCGCAATTGACGGTCGAGCGCGCCGAGAGGCTCGTCCATAAGGATGATCGATGGCTCGTACACCATGCAGCGCGCCAGCGCGATGCGCTGCTGCTGGCCGCCCGACAATTCGCGGGGCAGACGCTCGGCGACATGCGGCAATTGCACGATGTCGAGCGCCCGTGCGACCGCCGAAGGGATCTGCGTCTTGGCCATTCGTCGCATCCGAAGCGGGAAGGCGATGTTCTCGAACACGGAAAGGTGCGGGAACAGCGCATAGTTCTGGAACACGATGCCGATGTCGCGCTTGTCGGGCGGCGCGTGGGTCGCGAGCCGGCCATCGATCCAGATGTCGCCGGTGGTCGGCGGCACGAGCCCGGCCACCGTCATTAAAAGCGTTGTCTTACCCGACCCCGATGGGCCGAGCAATGTTACCAGCTCGCCCTCTCTCAGGTCGAGATTGGCGTCCGCGAGTGCGGTGACGGCGCCATAGGTCTTACCGACGCCTCGGATCGACAGTTTCGTGCTTTCGCCGATCGGCCCCATCCAGTGTTCTCGCCGCGTCTGCTACTATGAGACTCGGTGAACCGACGCCAAATGCCTTTTCCGCGTTTTAGGGGGGCGAGGGAGCCGCCCACCGCGAAGCGCTGGGAGGATAAGCTGAACGTTGCGAATGACGCTGCATTCCGCCAGCTCGCCCTGTCCTCCTCGCGCCCAGGGGCGCAGAGAAACCGTGCGGACAGCAAGTTTGCAGACTCGGGGCGTCAAATTTTTGTAGCTCGTTATGCCAGCAGCCAGGCGTTAAAGCGCTCGATCGCCTTCTCCTTGTTCTTGCCCCACCACTGATTGTCCGACTGGATTAGCTGCTTGAAATTGTCTGCCGCGGTCGGCAGATACTTTGCGCGGTCCTTCGGGATGTAATCGTATGCTTTCGGATTGGTTGGGCCGTAGGGCAGAGCGGCGGCGAACTCGGCTTGCCGCTTTGCATTGGCAGTGAACTTTATGAACTTCTTGCCGAGCTCGGCCTTTCGGTCGCCCTTCGGTATCACCCAGCCTTCGAGCGCAAACAGCCCCTGGTTCCAGACGATCGCGACCGGGTCCTTGGCATCGATGACTACCTGAGCGCGGCCGTTCCAGGTCGGCAGTAAGTCGACCTCGCCGCTCTGGAGCAATTCCGTCGTCTGCGCGCCGCCGGTCCACCAGACATCGACATCAGGCTTGATCTGGTCGAGCTTTTTGAAGGCCCGATCCATGTCGATCGGATAGAGCTTGTCCTTCGGCACACCGTCGGCGAGCAGTGCAATTTCGAGCATGTCGATCGGGTGTTTGTGCAACGCGCGCCGGCCCGGGAATTTCTGCACATCCCAGAAATCAGCCCAGCTCTTAGGCCCGTTGTTGCCGAACTTGTCGGTGCGGTAGGCGAGAATCGTGGCGTAGATGTCGGTGCCCATCCAGCCGGGCTGCTTCGCCTCTGGCATGATCTGGGCCATGTCCTCACCGCTCCAGTCGAGCGGCTCCAGCAAATCCTGCGGTGCCAGTTCGGCGACATCACCATCGGTCGCGATGACGACGTCCCAGGTATAAGCTTTGGCCTCGACGTTGGCCTTGATCTCGACGCTCGGGTAATGCTGGCGGGCGATGTGGTTGATCGTCACGCCGCTCTCCTTCTCGAACGGCTGGACGAAGGCGGCATCGGCTGCCGGCGTCCACACCCCACCTGGATCGGCGACGGTCAGCGTCTCGGCGGCAAATGTGCGGAACGGCAGCCCCACTGCGGCGAGGCCAACGCCAACGCCAAGTACAACTTCCCGCCGGCTGATCGAATCGCGGCGCGCCTTCAGGAACCGGGGCTCGTCGATCATCGGCGTTCTCCCTAGAGCAGTTTTCGATATCCTCCGAGTATGTGGAGGCCCCGCTGAGTGCATCAAGAAAAAGTGGCAAACACAAAAAAGCCCGCGAGAGGCAAAAGCGAAATTCGGCCCAATAGCCCTACCTCCAGCGGTTCCGTCGTCCAGGCGGAAAAGAAATTGTCGCTGTCGCCGGTCCGCCGCGGCCGCATAAGTGGCCTGGTGCTAGGGCCGGCGGGGCTGCCGGCAGATGGGGATGCCGCAGCGGGCTGGAACCTGACCACCCCGGGGAACGTCGGAAAAGTCTGATATCGGCGCGTCTCGCCCGTGGGGAGCATTCCGGCGATCGTCTCCTTTTTGAACCCACGGCCGACACTCAGCCTTGTCGGCGCAAACCGCTTTTCGTGCCGTACGGGCCGTTCGCGAACGGCGTAGGCTGGGTTGCTAACGGGTGTATATTTCTGGGCCCGCCCAACGATCACGACCTTGCCAAAGGGAGCGACTGCGACTTGTATCGTTGGCCGGGATCTGCCTGGCCATGCCAGCCCACTTCGCGGAAGACCACCTTGCAGGGCCGCGTCTCGATCGGAATCGATTTCGGCACGACCAACACCGTCATCGCGGTCGCAAAGCCGGGTGAGGCGGTACGCCCGGTCACCTTCCGCGACGATCGCGAGCTGTCCGACCTCTATCGCTCGGTGCTGTGCTTCGAACATTTGTCGGCGAGCCGGCACGATGTCCAGGCGCAGGCCGGCGGCAAGGCGATCCTCGCCTACCTGACGTCGATCTACGAGACGCGCTTCATCCAGTCATTCAAAAGCCATGTGGCCAGCGCAATCTTTGATGAGACTCGCATCTTCGGCCGTGCGTACAAATTCGAGGATCTGCTGTCGGTGTTCTTCCGCCATGCGGTCGCCGATGCCGGCGGGCAGCTCGTCGAACTCGGTGGCCGCGTGGTCTCGGGGCGGCCGGTCGCGTTTGTCGGCGCGGCGCCCGACGAGGCGCTGGCGATCGAGCGCTATGGCGAAGCCTATCGCCGGGTCGGCATCGCGAACCCGGCTTATGTCTATGAGCCGGTCGGCGCGGCCTATTACTACGCGCAACGCCTGGCCGCCGATGCAACGGTCCTGGTTTGCGACTTTGGCGGCGGCACCAGCGATTTTTCACTGATCCGCTTCGTGCGGCGCGGCAATCGCGTGGCCGCGACCCCCATTGGCCATGCCGGAGTCGCCATAGCCGGCGACAATTTCGATTATCGGATTATCGACGCGCTGGTGTCGCCGCAGCTCGGCAAGGGGACCTTGTTCAGGTCAATCGACAAGATCCTGCCGATCCCAAAACACTATCACGCGAGCTTTGCGCGCTGGCACCAGCTTGCGATGCTCAAGACTCCTGAA
>JAFASL010000521.1 GCA_019244535.1 Alphaproteobacteria bacterium | reverse complement strand
TGCGTCGAAAACCCGCGCACCCTCGCGGTGATGCTGCTCGGACAGTCTGTCGAAAGCATCGACAAGGGAATCGCCGCCGGCCACACCAGCCGGCGGGTCTTACCCGCGCCGATGCCGGTTTTCATTGTCTACCAGACTGCTTACGTCGAATCGGACGGGTCGATACAGTTCCGCGGCGATCCCTACGACAGGGACGAGGAGATTTGGCGCTACCTGACACGGGCGCAGCAGCTCCCGATAGCGCAAGATTCCCCGGTCGGCCAGCGGAAGGGGTGATTAGGGTACAATATTTCTCAACCTTTGTTCGGTATTCTTCCGATAAATTCCCCGCGGTTTGGTTGATTTAAAGCGATCGGACTTGTTTGGTCAGTTTCGAGATGCTATGGCGTCCCTCGGGAAATTTGGGGGATAACCAATGCATGCGTCGCCTTTGTTGACGCGGCGCCGATTGCTCGGTGCCGCAGCTGCCGTTACTACGGTTGGTCTCATCACGCCGGCTCCGGCCATTTCTTACGCTCCGCGATCGATATCGCTTTACAATACACACACCGGGGAATGGCTGCGCACCGTCTATTGGGCCGACGGCCACTACATTCGAGAGGCCGTCAGGGACATCAACTGGATCTTGCGGGATCACCACACAGACGAAATGCGCCCGATGGACGCCGGCGTGTTGGACGTGTTGGGGATGATGCGCGAGCAGCTCGACACGCCTGACCCGTTTTTGGTCGTCAGCGGCTATCGCTCACCGGCCACCAACATGAACATGTATCTGCACGGTGACGGGGTCGCCAAGCACAGTTACCACATCAAGGGAATGGCGGTCGATCTGCGTTCCGAGACCCGAAGCTTGTCGCAGGTGCGGGATGCAGCGATGAGCCTCCAATGCGGCGGTGTTGGTTATTATCCGCGGTCGGATTTTGTTCACGTCGACTGTGGTCCCATCCGGCGCTGGTGAGAGACCCCGGCCGCCGCAAGGGCGGCCGCTGGCCCGAGGCGGCTAAGCGGGCGCCTGCACTCATACCACACGTGGCCTTCATCTCAGAGCGGCCGGCTCACGGCTTGCTCATCACTAGGGCAAAGTAATCGTCCGCGAGAAAGGGGATGTGGAACTCCTGCCAGTGCGTAATGGTTGTACACGCAGGAAGAAACTTTGCTGATGGGCTACCATGCTAGGCACGATCCTGCTGATCATCCTTATTCTCTTGCTGGTCGGCGCATTGCCGACATGGCCGTACAGTGGTGGATGGGGCTACTATCCTAGCAGCGGGCTTGGTTTATTGCTGATTATCGTAATAGTGTTACTCGCCTTCGGTCGAATATAGCGCCCAGTTGGAGCGGGGCCCGGGAGGATCACACGGTCCCTGGCCCCTTCCGCAACACCTCGACGCGCAACTGCAAAGGCGCCCCGAGCCAAAGCGCAAACCGGGTGTGGTCGGCGACGCTGTCATCGGTAAGCGGGTGAACGAGGATGTCGAGCCCTTCGCGGTTCAGCATCAGCCATGGCACGAGCCGTGGGAACTCTTCAACCGTAAAGGCGACCTGATACATCGCGGTGGGATGGGGGCCGACCGGCTCGTCATGCCAGTTGCCGATGCGAGCCTGCGGGAATCTCTCCTCGATGGCCGCCCGCAGCCGCGCGGCGACGGGTCGGGTATCCGGTGTGTAGTAAAGGTGCGCGTGGTATCCCTTGATAACGTAGGGATCGGCGGACGCTTCAGCCAAGCTGATCTCCTTTATTCGACTGCTCGAACCCGAGCGGCGGCAAGTCGGAGCCAGAACCGAGCGGGCGCTGCATCAGCACACAATCTATCCACTCGCCGAATTTGAACCCTACGGCCGACAAGAGACCCGCCCGCATGAAGCCAAGAGCCTCATGCAACCGGATCGACGGCCACTGGTCGCTCCCGCCGATCACTGCCACCATCTGGCGATAGCCGAGTTCGCAGCAGCGCTCGATAAGGTTTTCGAGCAGGGCGCGGCCGATGCCGCGGCCAATTTCCGCGGCATCGACGTAGATCGAATCCTCCACCGTAAAGCGGTACGCCGACCGCGTGCGGTATCGCGAAGCGTAACAATACCCCACCACGCGTCCGGCTCCCTCGGCGACCAGATAAGGCAGCCTCAGCGCAAGGATATCTCGCCGGCGGCGGGCAAGCTCATCCTCGTCGGGCGGAACCTCCTCGAAGGAGGCGACGCCGTGCAGCACGTGATGCCGATAAATGGCGGCGATCTCGGCTAGATCTCTGTCCTGCGATGGCCGGATCGCCACATTCATGCGCAGTCAAACGGTCTCAGCCGCCAATCACGCGCACCGGGTGGCCGTCGAGAAAGGCGACAATGTTCTCGACGACCTGCGGGTAGGAGCTGCGGTAGTTCTCCTCGGTCACATACCCGATGTGAGGTGTCAACACGACATTGGGCGCACGCCGCAGCGGGTGGTCGGCCGGCAGCGGCTCGCGGTCATAAACATCGAAGCCGGCGTAGCCCAGCCTCCCCGCTTCGAGTGCTTCTACAACCGCCTCGGCGTCGACGATCGGCCCGCGCGACGTATTGACGAGGATCGCCGTCTTTTTCATCAGGGCGATATCGCTGCGGCCTACCAGCCCACGGCTGCGGGGGCTGAGCACGACATGCACCGACAATACGTCCGACTGCCGCAACAGCGTCTCCTTGTCCACGCGCTCGACTCCAACAGACGCTGCGCGTTCGGCAGTCAGGTTCGGGCTCCAGGCGATCACCTTCATGTCGAGGGCCAGCCCGATTCGTGCGACCGCGGTGCCGAGCCTGCCCAGCCCGAGGACACCGAGGGTTTTGCCGGCAAGACGGTTGCCGATCCTGGTCTGCCACAGCCCGTCACGCATCGAGCGGTGATCCTCGGCGATACGCCGCGCGGCTCCTAGGATCAGACCCCAGGTGAGCTCCGCGGTATCCAGGCCGCCGCCCTCCGTGCCGCAGACCACGACCCGACGGTCGCGCAACGCGGCCATGTCGAAGGACGCGTTCCGCATCCCCGTCGTGTTCAGAAGCTTCAGGTTCGGCAACCGCTCGACCAGGCTGCGCGGGAACGGCGTGCGCTCACGCATTGCCGCGACGATCTCCGACCCGGCAAGCGCGCGCGCCGCCTCGTCCTCGCCGGCAAAGGGCTTGCGCTCGACCACTATGTCGACCTTGCCGCGGAGCCGGGACCAATCGGCCATTTCGAGCGCGACGCCCTGATAATCGTCGAGAATGCTGAGCCGCATTGCCGCCTCCCTTTGCTACCCGTTACGCCATCGCCTTCTGCAGATTGGTGTCATAGACCTCCTGGGCCAGGTCACGGAAGCGACCGTCATATTGCCTGATAGCGTCGGCAACCCCGAGGGTGATCTGATCGTCGGTGGGCTGCCTTGGGCGGCTTCACCTGACGCCGCGTCAGAAGGCGGCGAGCGCAGCGTTCAGCGTCGCACTCGGCCGCATCGCCGCCGATGTCTTAGCCGGATCGGGCAGATAATAACCGCCAGTATCCACCGGCTTACCCTGCGCGGCGATCAGCTCGGCATTAATCTTGGCCTCGTTGGCCGCCAGCTCCTCCGCCAGCGGTTTGAAGCGGGCTGCCAGTGCCGGGCTGTTGTCCTGCCCGGCCAGCGCCTGTGCCCAATACAGCGCCAGGTAGAAATGGCTGCCACGATTATCCAGTTCGCCAAGCTTCCGCGCCGGCGAACGGTTGTACTCAAGGATCTTGCCGTTCGCCTGATCGAGTGTCTCGGCCAGAACCTGCACGTCCTTGTTCCCG
>JAFASL010000468.1 GCA_019244535.1 Alphaproteobacteria bacterium | reverse complement strand
TTGACCCCGGTCTGCTCCATCTGAGCAACCAGCGCCGTCAGCCGCAGCCGGCGGGGGTGAAGCAACACTCTGCCGACCGTCATGCATATGATGCCGAAGAAATTGAGCAGGCTCACCGCGCGAGCGATGAGCCCGAGTGAGATCCACCCGATTCGGGCGAGAAACCCGGTGACGGTGTGGTGCGCAGGCCGGGGATGGGGCGCGGGAACGACAATCCCGCCCGACCGGACCTGATCGAATAGCGGCGCAAAATTCGGCCGAAGGTTGCGGAACTCGACGGCATTGCCGTGCGCCGCAAGTTCGTGCTCGGTTCGCAACAGCAACCAAGCGCCCGCGGTGTCGAGCCGTTCTACCGCCGCCAGATCCAAGGTAACTCGTTTGCCTTGCGGCACGCGGATGGCTCGCAGCCGGCGGTCCAGTTCCGCCGAGGCCGTAACCAGCCAATTGCCGGCCGCCGCGATGACGAGTGACCCCGGTTCCTCAGATTCGACGAGTGTAGCGGCGACGGACGCCATGACGTTCAGGTGCTCAGATTGCGCTTATCCGCCGCCGAACAAGGCCTTTCCAACTACAAGAAAAGCGGCTATGCCGCAACGATCGCCATTTCGAAAGCCGCCGATCTGGCGGGAACAACCTCATGGACCTCAAGCGACATATTCGATCGGTGCCCGACTTCCCGAAGCCGGGCATCCTGTTTTACGACATCTCGACCTTGCTGGCCCATCCGGATGCCTGGCAGACGACCGTGCAACGGTTGGCTGCCGCGTTGCGACCGCACCGGCCGGACCTGCTGGTCGGCATCGAGTCCCGCGGTTTTCTCGTCGCCGCTCCGCTGGCTTATGAGCTCGGCCGTGGTTTCGCAATGGTGCGCAAGCGAGGCAAACTGCCCGGTCGAACCGCCCGTTTTACCTATGATCTCGAATATGGAACGGACACCATTGAGATCCAGGAAGACGCGATAGCCTCCGGACAGCGAGTGGTTGTGCTCGACGACCTGCTGGCCACCGGAGGGACGATGCAGGCCGCCATCAACCTTGTGCGCCAACGCGGCGGCGATGTAACCGCTGCGGCGTGCATCATCGAGTTGTCTTTTTTGAACGGGCGCGACCGGATAGACGTGCCCTTCACATCGATGGTCGCTTACGAAAGCTAATCGGCGGCAATCGCGGGCGCGGCACCCAAGCTGCGGCCGATCACCGCGTAAAGCGGATCTCCGCCCCCCGGCGGCGTACGATCAACGCAGCGTACGTCGCCCCAATTCCCCGCTTGGACGAAGTGCTGCGCGATCAGGCAGAGATGGCCGGCATCATCGAGAAGGCACCAGCAGCCGATTGCAGGCGTAGGAACGCAGCGGTTTGAGAATGTCACGATCAGCGGCGCCCCGGGCTTGAGCACCCGTCCGGCTTCGCGAATCACCTCGCACGGCCGCCGCAAATGCTGAACCGCCACGCAGATGGCCGCGCCGTCGAACTCGGCATTGGCGAAAGGCAGGTGCGGATCGCAGTTTAGGTCTTGCACGATCCATTCATCGAGAAACGGATTTTCGGCCAATTCCCGGCCATCTAGGCCGACCCCGACGACACGCGAATAGGGGATCTCGGGAGGCAAGTGGCTGACCCAACCCGACACCAAGTCGAGAATGGCGCCCCCAGGCGGCAGAATTTCTCGGTAGAGCGCGGTGACGGCGGCAATGGCAGCGGCGTCAATTCGCCGCGCGAGCGCAAGCTCCGAGCCCGCGAAACCCTCGGGCCACAAAGCGGAGTGCGCTGGCGGATCAGTCGGAAGGAGCGCCATATCCCCCCTTTCCAGCCTGTTTGGCGTCAGATAGGGATGGCGTGAAGCCCAGTCCATAGCAGGACAGCCAAAACTCTAAGTCTTGTGTCGCAAGAGCATCTCGGCGGATGACGTAAACAGGAGATTCAGATCACGGGCCACCGCGGAATGGGTGACGTGACCCCGGCAGATGTTCAGCCCGTCGCGCAGGTGCGCGTCCTCGCCTAGCGCACCCTGCCAGCCGTGGTCCGCAATTGCCAGCACGTAAGGCAGGGTTGCGTTGTTCAGCGCGACCGTTGAAGTCCGCGCGACCGCCCCCGGCATATTGGTCACGCAATAATGGACCACCCCCTCCTCGACATAGGTCGGAGCGGCATGAGTGGTCGGCCGGCTCGTCTCGAAACAGCCGCCCTGGTCGATCGAAATGTCGACCACCACGGCACCCGGCTTCATCGCTCGGACGAGGGCGCGGCTGACGAGCTTAGGCGCCGCGGCGCCCGGTATCAGCACCGCGCCGATGACGAGGTCGGCCGCGGTCACCTCGCGCTCGATGTTTTCCATCGTCGAAAAAAGGGTGTGGAGCTGCGCTCCGAATTGCAGGTCGAGCTCGTATAACCGCGGCAACGAGCGGTCGATCACCGTGACATAGGCTTCCATGCCCATCGCCATTCGTGCTGCGTTGGTTCCCGACACGCCGCCTCCGAGGATCACGACCTTCGCCGCCGGAACACCCGGAACGCCGCCGAGGAGCACACCGATGCCGCCCTGCTCCTTCTCCAGGCAATGAGCCCCGACCTGCACGGCCATGCGCCCGGCTACCTCACTCATCGGCGCGAGAAGCGGCAGCCCGCCCCGCGCATCGGTTACGGTCTCGTAGGCGATCGCGACTGCGCCCGAGCGGACAAGCGCCTCCGCCAGCGCTTTGTCAGCCGCGAGGTGAAGATAAGTGAAGAGCACTTGGCCTTTGCGCAGCGCCGCCGCCTCCTCGGGCTGCGGTTCTTTGACCTTGACGATCAGTTCTACGGCAGCGAAGACCTCCGTCCGGCTCGGCAATATGTCGGCCCCGACAGCCTCGTAGGACGCATCGTCGAAACCGATGCCGGCGCCGGCGCCAGTCTCGACGACTACCTTGTGGCCGTGATGCACGAGTTCGCGGACGCTACCGGGGGTGAGGCCAACACGGTATTCGTGGGTCTTCACCTCCTTCGGGACGCCGATCAGCATTGGAGCTCCACTTGCTCGCCATAGCCGCGAAGGCGCGTAAACACCGGTTCCGGGACTAGGTTGCGTCCGCGGCACTCTGTCGCGGCGAATGATTTACCGTGTACCACGTCGCAAACTCGCCGACACTCTGCGGCGGAAGAAAGGCTTTTTGCACGGGTGGCTCTCGTTGGAAACCTTTGTCGAACTTGCCCTCGTATATCTCGCAGTCGGCGCTGTCCTGTTCGCCCTGATCCCAGGGCGGGCGATGCCCAGCGACTTCCATTGGCGGAACCAGATAGGCGTGTTCCGCGACAGCCTGCCCGAAGTGCTCGGCTGGCCGCTGGCGCTTTGGCGCATGTGCCGGCAAGGGCGCTTTTTTGATTAACCTGCCGCCAAGCCGAATTTTCGCAATACCTCGTCGGCGAGCGGCAAAGACGCCGTAAGTCCAGGCGATTCTATTCCGTATAAATTCACCAGCCCCGGCACGCCGTGGTCATTGGGGCCTTGCACGACAAAGTCCGCGGCAGGTTCGGAGGGTCCGCTGATCTTTGGCCGGATGCCGGCATAACCCGGCTGCAGCGCGCCATCGGG
>JAFASL010000387.1 GCA_019244535.1 Alphaproteobacteria bacterium | reverse complement strand
AACTGCGTCGACTGCGCAAGGTCCTCAACAGCCACGTGCACGTGCAGGCGCTTCATCACTCTCTTCCTGTCGTAAAAGCATAGGCTGGATTGCAGGCCGGCACGCGCGCCGCGTCGCGCCCGCAGCAGTTTTCCGTGAGATAGGCCAACAACGCATTCATCGCGCCGTATTCGGCCGAATAGATCAGCTGCCGGCTCAGGCGCCGTTGCGTGATCAGCCCGGCATGGACGAGCTGCGCCAGGTGGAACGACAACGATGAAGGCTGGACGCCGAGCCGCTCGGCGATCACACCGGCCGGCAGACCCGCCGGCCCGACCGTGACCAACAATCTAAACAGCGCCAGCCGGGTTTCCTGAGCGAGCGCGCCGAGAGCGGCGATCGCGCGTTTTTCATCCATTAACAAGTGATTCCATTTTTCAACAACCATCAAATAGAGGTGCGCGGCGCGTGCGTCAAGAGGATAGTTCGAAGTTTGTTGAAACTACCTATCCTAGGCCGATCCTACGGGAGCACTGCGCATGCGGGGGGCGAGAAGCGTCAGTGGATGACGTTCAGAGCGTAGTGCCTAAGACGAGCCGCATGGCGGGGTTGGGCGCCCCGTTCTACCCTCCGAAATAAGCGCCGATGCTTCGCCCCCGCTGATCCCGCGTCGGCACGGCAACCTGACCCGGCGGTGAACGGCTGCGGCGTCAAATACAGGCGGCCCAGCCCACCCCCAGCCAGCCGCCACCCGCTTTAATGCGTCGGTTCCGGCTCTGTCTTCACATCGCCGATTGGGCATCACGCAATTGCCATGATCGCATCGTATCGTACGGACTTCGGAGACCCGGCGAGCCGGTGCGGGAGTTGCCCATGCCTGAGCTCAACCTGACAAACGAGGCGGAAGAGATGCGAGCGTGCAGAGGCCAAGACGGACCCCCAGGCGGTTTGGGAGCGCGGGTCGGCCTAGGCCGAGACGTGCGGCCGATGTTGCGTTCGCACGTCAATCGAGCTTAACGATACGCGGCGCGGGCGCGCAGATTCTTATCGAGGGTGTTGGCGACGCCTGATCTCGACCTGATAAAACAGGCGGAACAGGGGCGAGACACCTTGCAGCGGAACGGGTGGGAGCCTAGAAGACCCGGAATTGGGCGGCACAGGGAGGAGAGGATGAGGTTTTTCAGAAGATTGCTCGCGGTTGCGGCGGTTGCGATCGCCGGATTTGGTTTCAACGCCGGCTGGGCGTTCGCGCAAAACGAGCAGTTCATTCCGCGCCTCGTCTATCGCACCGGACCCTATGCGCCGAACGGCATCCCGTTCGCCGACGGTTACGCGGATTATCTCGACATGATCGATGCGCGCGACGGCGGCGTCGGCGGCGTCAAGATCACCTATGAGGAATGCGAAACCAGCTACAACAATGACAAAGGCGTCGAGTGCTACGAGCGGCTGAAAAACCATCCGCCGACCGGCGCCAGCCTCGTCGACCCACTGTCGACCGGGATCACCTATGCCCTGATCGAGCGCGCCACCGCAGACAAGATCCCGGTCATCTCGATGGGCTACGGCCGCGCCGACGCCAGCTACGGCGCGGTGTTCCCCTATGTCTTCACCCTGCCCGCCACCTATTGGGCCCAGGCCGACGCGATGATCAAATATGTCGGGGACCAGATGGGCGGCCTCGACAAGCTCAAGGGCAAGAAACTCGGCCTCGTCTATATCGACATCGCCTACGGCAAGGAGCCGATCGCGACCTTGGAAAAGCTGTCGCAAAAATACGGCTATACCTTCCTTAAATATCCGGTCTCGGCACCCGGCATCGAACAATCGGCGACTTGGCTGCAGGTTCGGCAGCAGCGGCCGGACTGGCTGTTCATGTGGGGCTGGGGCGTGATGAACTCGACCGCGATCAAGGGAGCGGCCTCGGTCGGCTACCCGATGGACCACTTCATCGGCGTGTGGTGGTCGGGCGCCGAGCCCGACGTCGTGCCGGCCGGCGATGCGGCGGACGGCTACAAATCGGGGACGTTCCACGGCACCGGACAGGATTACGGCGCGGTCAAGGACATCCTCAAATACGTTTATGACAAGAACGGCGGCCACACGACGCGGGACAAGGTCGGCGAGGTGCTCTACAACCGCGGCGTCATCAACGCGATCTACGACCTCGAGGCGATCCGCACCGCCCAAGCGAAATTTGGCAAGAAGCCGCTCAAGGGCGAAGAGGTGCAATGGGGCTACGAGCACCTCGACATCACGCCGCAGCGCATCACCGAGCTCGGCGCCGATGGGCTGATGGTGCCGATCGCGCTGTCCTGCGACAATCACGAGGGCAACGGCAAGGTTCGCATCCAGCAATGGGACGGCAAGCACTGGAAATTCGTCTCCGACTGGATCCAGCCGGACCGCGCGATGCTGACCGAGATGTATAAGGAGTCGGCCCTCAATTACGCCAAGGAGAAGGGCATAACGCCGCGCGAATGCGCGAAAGTGATGTGAGGGCCGGCGGGGGCGGCCCCGCCGCGTCTCGATCGGGAGCGCTGCTGGCCGTCAACAATATCGAGGTCATCTATAATCACGTCGTGCTGGTGCTGAAGGGCGTTTCGCTCGAAGTGCCGGAGGCCGGGATTGTGGCGCTGCTCGGCGGCAACGGCGCCGGCAAAACGACGACATTGAAGGCGATCTCGAACCTGCTTCGCGCCGAGCGCGGCGAAGTGACGAAGGGGGCGATCGCCTTTGCCGGTGAGCGCACCGATACTCTCGATGCCGCCGACGTCGTCAGGCGTGGCCTCATCCAGGTGATGGAGGGCCGCCATTGCTTTGCGCATCTGACCGTTGAAGAGAACCTGCTGACCGGCGCCTATACGCGGCTTGACGGGCGGGCCCGTGTGGCTGATGATCTCGAGAAGGTCTACGGCTATTTCCCGCGGCTCAAGGTTAGGCGGAATGCAATCGCCGGCTATACGTCGGGCGGCGAGCAGCAAATGACGGCGATCGGCCGGGCGCTGATGTCCCGTCCGAAATTGATCCTGCTCGACGAGCCGTCACTGGGGCTGGCGCCGCAATTGGTTGAAGAGATCTTCGGGATCGTCGACCGCCTAAACGAGGAAGAGCATGTCGGGTTTCTGGTCGCCGAGCAGAACACCAACATCGCGCTGCGCCACGCCCGCTACGGCTACATCCTCGAAAATGGCCGCATCGTGATGGACGGGACCGCCGCCGAGCTGCGCAGCAACGAGGATGTAAAGGAGTTTTATCTCGGGCTCTCCGCGACCGGCAAGAAAAGCTATCGCGATGTGAAACATTACCGCCGCCGTAAGCGCTGGCTTGCCTGAGGAGAGCGGGAACTTTTACGCGCGTTTCGGCCGTTATAAGCCTCGTCACTTTGGCGGGAGTTTGTGGTGAGAACAGTATTCGCGCGGCTCGTTATAGCGGCGCTGTTGGGCAGCTTTGCTCTCTCGGCACATGGCCAAGGGTTGCCGCCGGGCTCTTACCAGCAGAGCTGCCGGGACTTCAGGATAGAGGGCGGCAATCTGACCGCTGTCTGCCGCAGATCTCACGGACGCGGTGAGCGGCTCACTGCGCTCAATGTCTCACATTGCGTCGGCGATATCGGCAACAACAACGGCCAGTTGGTCTGCAATGGCGGGCGGCCCGCAGCCCCTCTGCCGCCGCGGCAGGGGCCAGGCCCCGGCTATCCCGGGCCTGGCTATTCGGGGCCGGGTTATTCGCCGGGGCCCGGTTATGCGGGACCGGGATATGGCCCGCCGCCGCGCTACTCGGAAGACTACCGCGCGCGCTGCGAAGGGCTGAGGCACGAAGAGCACGAGCTTCGCGACCGGCTCGCCTACACTCCCTACGGCGAGGAGCGGGAGCAGCTGCAATATCGCCTCGGGCGGATCCAGGCCGAACGGCAGCAATGCTGGCGCCGCTGACTCCAGCTGCAGATCAGGCGCGCGACACCGACCACAACGTGAAGGTGCCGTCGAACCCCTTCAACCGGATATTTTCGTGTTTATGCCACTGCAGCTCCTCGTGGCGCCGGGCGCCGAGGACATCGATGTCGGCCTTGGCCTGCTCGCTCAGCCAAATCTCCGCATGTTTGATCGCACCGACGACACGCGCGGCAAAATTGACTGTCCTGCCAAAGACATCCCCCTCTTCGATTTGCAGCGGACCGATGTGAATGCCAGCCCGCAGCCGAAGCTCTGGCGGTCCCGGATCAGCGCATACCGCTCGGGCGTAGTCGAGCGCCGCTGCCACCGAGCGGAACGCGGCCATGACACTATCGCCAATCGTGCGGATCTCGTAGCCCTTATAGCGCGCGGTCAGCTCTCGGCTTTGGGCGAAATGAGCTTGCCGAACCTCATACATGCGTTCGTCCCGCATCTGCTCGCCAAGCGCCGTCGAATCCACAACATCGGTAAAGACGATCGCCAAAGTGACCCGCTCGTCGCCCGCCCATTCGACAAACCTCGAGCTGTGGGTTTCGGCATTTGCCGACAGCACGAAGGCGTCGAAATCCCGCTGACGGTCGGCCGCCAAATCCATCGAAGCGACCTGTGAGGGATACCGCCGGGCGAGCGCTTCCTTTGGATCGACAATTGTGACGCTGCCCCCGCAGGGGCAAGAAAAAACGTTCTTTCCCTGGCTCCGCAGCACCTCGACATAGGGACCGGGCACCGGTGTGCCGCAACTCCGGCAAACGAACAACCGGTTGAGCTGCACCGTGCCATCGAGCGCCCGCCGACCGACATGCGTCAATGCATACTCCTCGAAGTGGAACCGGGTCTCCTCGGTAGCACCGTCAAAGAACAATAACAGCCGCCCTCGCCCTTCCCTAAATTCCTGTAGGTAAATCCCGCATTTGCCGCCGGCCCGCGCGGTGAAGATCACCGCGTTGCGCCACATCTCGGTCCGCGCTGTCTCAAAGAGCTGGCTGTGGCCCAAGCGGACTGCGAGCGTCGCATATATGCTTTGTGTCGGACCTTCAAAGCTAATGTCGACTGCTTTGCCCGGCGGGTCCGGGGCCTCGGCATAATCGCGATTGAACTGGGACGGGAAGACCAAATAGCGGCCGTCCGCTGCACTTTCGCGCAGCGCCAGATCATAACGGACGAGTTCCTCGACCGTGGCGTGCAGCAGCACCTGCTCTTGCTTGCGGTCGCCAATTCTCTCTTCGCCCGGCACGTGGAATTGCCCGGTCAGTGCAGTCTCTTCATCGATCGATCCTAGACCGTCGGGCTCGTTTTTGGCGGCGATGACCAACGCGGAAGCATAGGCATCCAACAACTCCGGTTGCAGCAACACGTAATCGCCAAAGCTCAACCGTCGGATCAGATCGCGATTTTCGAGCCGACCAATACAGACATCGAAATCGGCATGCAGATCGTCGTCCTCGTTAATCGTCTCCGGGTGTTGCCTTATGAACTCGTCGAACAGTTGGCGCGCCGGGGCGAGCAGGCGGCCGCTTTTCTTGACGTCCAGCAGGTAGGACTTGATCATTGCGAAGAGTTCGGAGGAGGTAACCGTCGGCAGCTCGTTCCAAGGGATCGCCCGCTCGATCGCCGCCCGCAAGTCGTCGATCTGCCATCCCTCCTTGGCGCTCGTGGCATAATAACCGGCAAAGTCGAACTCTTTTATCAGCGCATCGAGCCGCTCTTTGCTGACCGGCACTCCGCCGCGATCGGCGCGCGCCGAGACCAAAAATTTGGTTAGCGGAACCGCTTCGCCGCCCTGGCGCTGGTGCGCGACGCGCAGCGCACGTTCCCAATGGACCACTCCGGCGAGGGGATCCGTTTCGCTTCTTGCGTCGAAAACGACCATCGCCACCGCCACTTCGCTCAGATGCAGCTGATGAATGACACGGTAGCCTGGCTGGCCGGCGAGATCCCAAAGCAGCGTTTCGCGCGTTCGCTTGCGCTCACCGGGTATCTCGTCCTCCGAGCTGCCGAGCGCCCACACTTGCCGCCCCGCGGTCGAGTCGGTGGCTTCAAATGGACGCCCGCTGAGAACCAGGCTGAGGCCGGTCTTGCCGACCCCGGTGTCCCCGACCAATACCACCTTGGCATTAACGTAATGGACCGTGCGGGTCGTCGCTGACGGTTGCGGTGTGCCCAAAAGCACGTCGAGGTCGAGATCATAGAGAGAAAGCCGGGCGCCAGCGGCAGCGAGCCGCGGCAATGACGGATGAAAGGACAGACCCCGAAAGCGATAACGTGCGTGCCGCTGAATTACGGCGACCATGTCCCAGGTCTCGGAACTCCAAATCCGGATCGTGTCGTCCCAACCCATCGTCGCAAAAAGGGGCTGGCTGGAATGGAAGCTGAGCGCGACAACCGACCCTCGATGGCCTTCGAGGATGCGGCGCAGTTTACTATTCGGCAGATCCCAGAGCTTGACGGTGTTGTCGAGGCTGCCGATCGCGAGCGTACGCCCGCTTGGCTCGAAGCCGACGCTCGATACTGGAAAGAAATGCCTTTCGAACAGACGAGGCACTGCGCCGTCGAGTATGTCCCACAGGATCACCGTGCCATCCGCGCTGGCGCGGGCCAGTGTCTGTCCCGTGGGATCGAAGATCACGCTGACGACCTCGCCGCGCGGTCCCCGAAAGGTGCGAAGCAATTTGCCGTCAGTCGTGTTCCACAGGTTTACGGTGCCGTCATTGGCACCGCTCGCCACTAGCTGCTCCGTCGGATGGAACGCAACGCTAGCTACGCTGCCGGATTGACGCGGCAAGGCGTAAAGCAACTCGCCACGGGCAGTGTCCCAGAGGTTAACTGTGCCATTGGCGCTGCCGCTGGCCAGCATCCGCCCCGCCCGGTCGAACGCCACACTTGTGACCTCACCGCGCTGCCACTCGAATGCGCTGCGGCGCCATTCGAAGGTGTGGACCAACTTGCCGTCGGCAGTATCCCAAAGCGTCACAGTGCCGTCGAGGCCGCCGCCTGCGAGCTTTTGCAGCGCCGGATCAAACGCCACACACTTGACCGCACGATGGTTCCATTCCAGCGCGCGCCGTAATCCGACCCCCGGCGGCACGCCGCCGCCCGTCCGCGACCTCCCGCTTGCTCTTGGCATCGCCGTTCCGGTTGCGTTATCTCGACGGCACCTCTGCGATCAAAGGCCGATGATTAATTTTAGCCGAGGGGTGCTCACGACATCAACCGGGCCGCCTCGGTTATCGGCAATTCTCAGTTCCGGTAGTTGGGGTCGAGCCTGTCGGCGAGCCGCAGCAATGCCGGCCATTCCCGCTGGCCCTGCAGCCGCGGCTCGTTACCGGCGAACAACGCCGCCTGACGCTCGCAGGTATCGGGTGACGGCACCACCATCTTTGCGCCCGCGGCGACCGCAGCCATAATTTTCAGCTGCGCCTCCGCCGACCGCTCAAAATGGTACGTCAACGAGAACGCCTCGGCGACATTGCGCCCGGCCGTCAGCAGCCCGTGGTTGCGCAAGACCAGAACCGAGTGGTCGCCGATGCTCTGCTGCAGCCGCTCGCGCTCGTCGAGATCGAGCGAGACGCCTTCGTAATGATGA
>JAFASL010000227.1 GCA_019244535.1 Alphaproteobacteria bacterium | reverse complement strand
CGCATTGCGTTATGCGTTCTTTGCAGAGCGCGAGGTCGCGAAATTGCCCGATATCCCCCGCGATACGCCATTGCGCCCGATCAAGACCGCCGCGATCGTCGGCGCCGGCACGATGGGCGGCGGCATTGCGATGAGCTTTGCCGAGTTCAGCTTCCCGGTGAAGCTGCTGGAAGCGAGCCAGGAGGCGCTCGACCGCGGCTTAGCGCGCATCCGCGCCAATTACGAGACGAGCGTCAAACGCGGCAGCCTGACCGAAGCGGAAATGAACCGCCGCCTCGCGCTGATCGAGCCAATCACCAGCTATGACGACATCGGCCAATGCGACGTCGTGATCGAGGCGGTGTTCGAGCGCATCCCGGTCAAGGAGGAGGTGTTCAAAAAGCTCGACGAGGTCTTGAAGCCCGGTGCGCTGCTCTACACCAATACATCGGGCATCGACATCGACATCATGGCCAATGCGACAAAGCGGCCGCAGGACGTGGCCGGCACGCACTTCTTCGCCCCGGCCAACGTCATGAAACTGTTTGAGGTCGTCAAAGGCGCGAAGAGCGCCCCCGACACGCTGGCGACGGCGATGGATCTCGGCCGCAAGATCGGCAAGATCAGCGCGATGGCCGGCAATGGCGACGGCTTTGTCGCCAACCGCAGCCGCACCCCGTTCGGCACCGAGATGAACATCATGGTCGAGGAAGGCGCATTGCCCGAGCAGGTCGACAAGGTGATGGTCGATTTCGGCTATCCGATCGGCCCGTTTGCAACCGCCGATCTGTCGGGCCTCGACATCGGCTATGACAGCCGCCAGCGCCGCGCGGCAGAGAACCCGAACTACCGCAAGATGCCGATCGCCGACATGATCGTCGAGGCTGGGCGGCTGGGCCAGAAGACCGGAGCAGGCTGGTTCCGCTATGAGAAGGGGGACCGCACCCCGCATCCCGACCCCGAACTCGCCCGTATGATGAAGGAAAAGGCGGCTGAGCTCGGTATCCCGCAGCGGAGCTTCACCGACGAGGAAATCCTGCGCCGGCTCTTGTTCGCCTCGGTCAACGAGGCGTGCAAGATCCTGGACGAGGGTAAGGCCTACCGCGCTAGCGACATCGACGTGATGTGGCTCAACGGTTTCGGCTTCCCGCGCTACCGCGGCGGCCTGATGTACTGGGCCGACGGCATCGGCGTCGCCGAGGTTTATCGCCAGATCCAGGCCTGGCACCAGCAATACGGCGAGCGTTGGGCCCCCTCCCCTCTCCTCCGCCGCCTCGCCGAATCCGGCACCCCACTGCGCGAAGCCAAACCCGAAAGGCCGATGTAATGTAGGGCCAGAACGCGGAGTTCCGCGGGTGTCCGAATTCCCGTTGCATTGCCACTGATTGGTCCCACCAGTGACTTGCGCTTGCTGTATCAGCGAAATTTCGCGTGATGGGTTTGGAACGCTTGTCCGCAAGTCCATAACAACTTAATGGAGGCGTGATTGAAGGCATCTGGCAATCTACGATTGCCGGCCAATCGTGTTAGCCGCTCGAAAGAGCGACAACGCAACAGATCGGCTGACCGAAAATGTCCAGGTTTAAAAAAAGTGCCGAAAAACTCACATGTCGGTTTCGGGACGGCCCGTCAGGGTCGGGCCCGGAACCTATGAACACCGGCCAAACCATTGATTTCTGCGGCCAGTGTTCATGGATTCCGGTCGCGGCCAGAGCCCGCGTCCCGGAATGACGACATTCCTGCTCTTTCCGCAGCTTGTTAGACGGACCTCCCCGGCCATGTCTCGCTAATATTCAACCGGCGGTATTGGGTGCGACGCTGGCCTCGGGACGGTGCCGGCCGTTCCGGTGGCTTGTCAAGCATTCCCCCATTCTGCGAGGATTGCTGCCCCGTGTGGAGGGAAAGACCATCATGGCCAAGAAGGGCTTCAAACTGATCGACGCCGAGATGCACGTGATGGAGCCCGTCGATCTGTGGCGGCGTTACATTGATCCCGAATTCAAGACGCGCGCGCCGCGGCGGCTCGACGAGCGCCGATGGGACATCCGCACTCTCGTCGAAGGCGAGGTAATGGTGGCGATGCCGGGCGGCGACTGGCCGGCGCTGACGGATGCCGAAGAAAAGGCTCTCGCCGAACGGTACGCGGAGGAGATTGCCCGCAATTTCGACCCTCAGTCGCAGGTGCGGGCGATGGACAAGGAAGGGCTCGACCTGGCGATCCTGTTTCCGACCGCGGCGATGTATGTGACCGCGTTCACGAAAATGGACCCGCGTTTTGCCGCGGCGGCGTGCCGAGCCTACAATGACTGGCTGTACGACTACATCCAGGCCGCTGACCCCAAACGCATGTTCGGCGCGGCGGCCATATCGGCACATGACATCGAAAGCGCTGTGGTCGAGACACGCCGCAATGTGACCCACCTCGGGATGAAGGCGGTCTTTCTGCGTCCCAATATCTACAACGAGCGTCCCTGGCACAACGCCTACTACGATACGCTCTGGGCGACGTGTCAGGAGCTGAATGTCCCCGTCGGCTTTCACGAGACGACCGGGTCGCGCATGAAGGCATCCGGGACCGATCGCTTCAAGAGCATGGGGATCGCGCACATCGCGACGCACTCCATGGAGCAGATGCTCGCCTGCCTGGACGTTATCATGGGCGGCGTTATGGAAAAATTCCCCAGGCTGCGCTTTGCGTTCCTCGAAGGGCAGTGCGGCTGGCTGCCGTTCTGGCTCGACCGGATGGACGAGCACTACGAGTGGCGTGAGCCTTATGGCGAAATGACGCATCTGTCGATGCCGCCGTCGGAATATTTCCGCAGGCAGGGGTTC
The DNA here is from genome assembly GCA_019244535.1 of Alphaproteobacteria bacterium. Taxonomy (GTDB): domain Bacteria; phylum Pseudomonadota; class Alphaproteobacteria; order ATCC43930; family CGMCC-115725; genus AP-15. Next base: position 452 of record JAFASL010000227.1, on the reverse strand, counting down.
TGTGCGGTCGAGTGCGATGAAGAATTTGTAGCGCATGTCGTCGCCGCGGTGGGCGACAACAATCTCGTCACGACAACCGATTATCCGCATGGTGATTCGAAATACCCGAAAGCATGGACCGTTTCCTTGCGTTGCCGCTGAGCGAGCAAAGCAAGAAGAAAATCCTGTGGGACAATGCACTGCGCCTCTACGCGCTGTAGGCCGCGCATGAAAATCGGCTTTATTGGCATCGGCAATATCGGTGCGCCAATAGCGGATCAGCTGCTGAGGGCGGGTCATTCGCTCCTCGTGCACGATTTGCGGCGCGAAACCGCGGGGGCGTTGCTCGGCAAGGGCGCTGTCTGGTCCCAATCGACAGCGTCGCTGGCCGGTGAGTGCGATGTCGTCGCAACTTGTCTGCCAGGACCGGCGGAGATGGAGGAGGTCTGCCTCGGGCCGGGTGGGATCGTCGG
>JAFASL010000869.1 GCA_019244535.1 Alphaproteobacteria bacterium | reverse complement strand
CCCCCGGAAGGGGTTCGTAATCAACGGCGACCAGCTCCGCGGCATCCTTCGCGGCGGCAAGGCTCGTCGCCACTGCCATGGCCACGATCTCCCCGCAATGCCGCACCTCCTCCGCGCTCAACGGGAAGTGCGGTGGGATGAAAGGCGGCGAGCCGTCCTTATTTTCGAGCGTGATGTCGGCCGGATGACGCGTCCCCACCGAATGAGGGATCGCCTGCAAGCCATCTTCCAGCATGTCCCGCCCGGTAAGCACTGTTAGTACACTGCGCGCTGCCGCCGCCGCCCGCGTATCGACCGACAGAATGCGGGCATGTGCATGCGGTGAGCGCACCATCACCGCATAAGCCTGTCCCCTGAATTTATAGTCGTCGCTGTAGCAGCCCTTGCCGGTCAGCAGCCGGAAATCCTCCCGCCGCCGCACCGGCTGGCCAATCCCGGTCTTTGTGGAGCTCCGCAAACTCGATCCCTTTGGTTTGGCGACCCCGCTTCCGGATACTACAATGGAAATTCAAGAAGAGAGTGAGGCGCTTGCGCGGACCACACAATTCCCGCAACCCGGATGCGTCCATGAGCCTAAAGCCGGCTGGCGATGCTAATTTGGCATCGCGTCTGGCTGTTTTTGCTGTTTTTTGCAGCGAATTATCAGCCATCAACTATTTGCTCGTGGCGGAAATCCCGTTCCCGCAGTGCCTGCGAACAGAAGAACAGCGAGGAGCTCGCACTTCTGTTCCTGCCGGTTTGCGAAAGCATAAAGGCGTTTCGTTTCGGCTCTGCGCGGAGCGAATATGCGTTTGCAATGGTACCATGGTAGTCTCCTATTGTCAAGTAAACAAAATTAATTATTGACAACAATCGACCTCTCCCGCCTGTCGCTCCACTTTACGGGACCCTTATGGTTCCCCCTAAACCCTAAGCCACGCAGGTGGTTTCGAAGTCAGTGGGTCGTCGAAGGCCAGCTTCTCGGCCCAGCTTGGATATCTTCGCCGCAGGACCGACGTTCGCCAATTGGTGATCTGCCGTCATACCAGTATTCAGATTTGCTTGCGCGCGGCGCACACGCCCGCGGCAAGGGGACGCACATCGCTGAGGACGGCGTCGACGAGGCCGGGTCGAGCGGTGCCGGCTGGATTGAGGTTGAAGGCGAGGCGTTGGACGAGGGCGGTGCCGACGACGGCGGCGTCGGCGGCTCGCGCGACGGCTGCGGCCTGCTCAGGGGTGCGGATGCCGAAGCCGACCGCGATGGGAAGGTCGGTGAAGCGGCGGAGGCGGGCAACCGCGTCGGCGACCTCGCCGGCGTCGGCCGAGCGTGTGCCGGTAATGCCGGCGATTGCAACGTAATAGATGAAGCCGCTGGCATGCTCGATGATTGCGGGCAAGCGGCGGTCGTCGCTGGTTGGGGCGGCGAGGCGTACGACGTCGAGGCCGGAAATGCGGGCGGGCGCAGTCAGCTCGGAGTCCTCCTCGGGAGGCAGGTCGACGACGATGACCCCGTCGACACCGGCGGCGACGGCATCCCGGGCGAAATCTTTGGAGCCATAGCGGTAGATCGGGTTGTAATAGCCCATCAATACGATCGGCGTCGCGTTGTCGGCGCGGCGCAATTCGCGCACGAGCGCCAAGGTGCGGCGCAACGTTATGCCTTGCTTCAGCGCGCGCTGCCCGGCCTCCTGGATGACCGGCCCGTCGGCCATCGGGTCGGAGAACGCCATGCCAATCTCGACGAGGTCGGCTCCAGCTGCGGGAAGCCCCGCGAAGAGTCGGGTGGAGGTCTCGGGATCGGGGTCGCCCGCCGTCAGATAGGTGACGAGCCCGGCGCGGCCCTCCGCGCGCAACGCCGCGAAGCGTTGCTCGATGCGACTCACGGCCGCCCGCTGAATTTCCCCCTCTCCGCCCCTGGGGGCGGAGAGAGTCGGGGTGAGGTGGGGGACGCCCGCCGCGCTGGGATCTCCACCTCATCCTCCCGCGGAGCCTGTCCTCGGGCCGCGCTCCGCGCAGACCCGTGCGCGGGCCCCTTCCTCTCCCCCCGAAGGGCGGAGAGGGCACTTTGCACGACGATGTCGCGGCTCACAGCTTGACCCCGAGGTGGTCGGCGACGGCGAAGATGTCCTTGTCGCCGCGGCCGCACATGTTCATCACGATGAGGTGCTCGCGCGGCAAAGTCGGGGCGATTTTCGCAACATGGGCCAGCGCATGCGCCGGCTCGAGGGCCGGGATGATGCCTTCGAGCCGGCTGGCGAGCTGAAACGCTTCGAGCGCCTCGTCGTCGGTGATCGAAACGTATTGCACGCGGCCGAGTTCGTGCAGCCAGGCGTGCTCGGGGCCGATGCCGGGATAGTCGAGGCCGGCGGAGATCGAATGCGCGTCGCGGATCTGCCCGTCCTCGTCCTGCAGCAGGTAGGTGCGGTTGCCGTGCAGCACGCCGGGCTGCCCGCCGGCCAGCGATGCCGCATGTAATCCGGTCGCAATGCCGTGTCCGCCGGCTTCGACGCCGATCATCGCGACCTCGGGATCGTCGAGAAAAGGGTGGAACAACCCCATTGCGTTCGACCCGCCGCCGATACAGGCGACCAACGTGTCGGGCAGGCGGCCCTCCGCTTTTTCTAGCTGGACCCGCGTCTCCTGACCAATGATCGACTGGAAGTCGCGCACCATCATCGGGTAGGGGTGCGGTCCGGCAACGGTGCCGATTACGTAGAACGTGTCTTCGACATGCGCGACCCAGTCGCGCAGCGCCTCGTTCATCGCGTCCTTCAGGGTCGCTGTCCCGGAATGCACCGGCACCACCTCGGCGCCGAGCAATTTCATTCGAAAGACGTTGGGTTTTTGGCGCTCGATGTCGGTGTGCCCCATATAGACGACACAAGGGATGTCGAAGAGCGCGCAGGCAGTTGCGGTCGCGACGCCGTGCTGCCCGGCGCCGGTCTCGGCTATGATCCGGCGCTTGCCCATGCGGCGCGCGAGCAGAGTTTGGCCGAGCACATTGTTGATCTTGTGCGCGCCGGTGTGGTTGAGCTCGTCGCGCTTCAGATAGAGCTTGGCGCCGCCGAAATGGCGGGTCAGCCGCTCGGCGAAATAAAGCGGGCTCGGCCGCCCGACGTAATGTTCGAGATGGTAATCGAGCTCGGCCTGAAAACCGGGATCGCGGCGCGCCTCAGCATAGGCCTGCTCGACCGCGAGAACCAGTGGCATCAAGGTCTCGGCGACAAACCGCCCGCCATAAATGCCGAAATGGCCGCGCTCGTCCGGCCCGCCGCGAAGTGTATTTGGTACCTGCAACTTTGCCTCTCGGGTCTCGCCGGGCCGGCGTGCAATTGACGCTGGAAGGCGGCAACCCTAGCATCGCCGGTCGACAGGGAGACATCAAATATGGAACGCCTGCTTCCCTACACCGGCAAGGAATTCCTCGATAGCCTCGACGACGGGCGCGAGGTGTGGATCTATGGCGAGCGGGTCAAGAACATTACCGAGCATCCGGCCTTCCGCAACACGGCACGGATGATCGCCCGGCTCTACGACGCGCTGCATCGCGACCATGCCGAACAGAAGAATCTGCTGACCTGCCCGACGGAATGGGGCGGTTTCACCCACCGGTATTTCGCGGCGCCGCGTTCGGCCGAGGAGCTTGTCGCCGGCCGGGACGCGATCGCGGCGTGGGCGCAGCTGACGTATGGCTGGCTCGGCCGTTCGCCGGATTACAAAGCGGCCTTTCTCGCCACGCTCGGAGCCAACGCCGAATTCTACGAGCCCTATCAGCAGAACGCGCGCCGCTGGTACCGCTTCAGCCAGGAGCGGGTGCCGTTCGTTAACCACGCGATAGTGCAGCCGCCGGTCGACCGCAATATGGCTCCCGGGACCCCCGGCGGCCCCGCCGATGTTTATGCGCACGTCACCAAGGAGACCGATGCCGGCATTCGCGTCACCGGGGCGAAAGTTGTGGCTACCGGCTCGGCATTGACACATTTCACCTTTGTCGCGCATGCCGGCGTGCTGCCGATCCAGGACAAGAGTTTCGCGATCGTGTTCCTGGTGCCGAGCAATGCGCCCGGCGTCAAATTCCTTTGCCGTGTGTCGAACGAGCAGCGCGCCGCCGTGCTCGGCAGTCCGTTCGACTATCCACTATCGAGCCGGCTCGACGAGAACGACGCGATCTTCATCATGGACGACGTGCTTGTGCCGTGGGAGGATGTGTTCGTCTATGCCGACATAGACAAGGCCAACAAATTCTTCCCGAACAGTGGGTTTCTGCCGCGCGCTATGCTGCAAGGCTGCACGCGGCTCGCGGTCAAGCTCGATTTCATCATCGGCCTGTTGGTAAAGGCGACCGAGATCGCCGGCACTCGCGGGTTCCGCGGGGTCGAGGCCAATATCGGTGAGGTCATCGCCTGGCGGAACACGATGTGGGGGCTTTCGGACGCGATGGCGAAGACGGCAGAGCCCTGGGCGGGCGGCTGTGTGCTGCCGGCGATCGAGCCCGCGATGGCTTATCGCATCCTGGCGCCGGAAGCCTATGTGCAGATCAAGCACATCATCGAGAAAACAGTCGCCAGCAGCTTGATCTACCTCAATTCTCATGCCCGCGATTTCAAAACGCCGGAGCTGCGCCAATACCTCGATCGCTATGTTAGGGGCTCCGGCGGCGTCGACGCGGTCGAGCGCGTCAAATTGATGAAGCTGTTATGGGACGCGGTCGGCAGCGAGTTCGGCGCGCGTCACGAGCTTTATGAGATCAACTATGCCGGCAGCCACGAGGAGATCCGCATCGACGCGTTACGTGCGGCGGTCGGCTCGGGCCAATACGAGCGCTGGAAGAGCTTTGCCGACAACTGCATGGCCGAATACGACCTCGACGGCTGGACGGCACCCGACCTCATCAACCCGGACGACGTCACCGCATTCAGATAATTCGCCGGCAACGGCAGAATGGAAACGTCGTGCGTCCTTCGAGGCCTCGCTTCGCGAGGCACCTCAGGATGACGAGCCTTCTCAATGCGATCAAAGAATCACGTCATGCTGAGGAGCGGCCCCGACGCAGGCGGGGGCGCAATTCGAAGCACGCACCGACTCTTCAGCAGCGCGTCCTTACCCACTTTGTATTTTCGGTTCTCGCCTATTTCATCCTCGCGCTCGCAGTGCTGCTGCCGATAAGAAACGTTATATCTACAGGTTTCACGTTCGACATCAACTATAATGAAGGTTGGAATGTTTACAACGCTGCCAGATTGATCAAAGGTGAATTTATTTATGACGACAACTACTGGCGGATAAACAATTACCCGATTGGTTCATTTTTGATCGTTGCGGGCGCCAACCTACTTTTTCAAAACCTTTTGCTGAGCGGCCGATTGGTTGCGCTGGCGTCCTTCGTCGCGATTGGCATTCTCGCTGCAATCGCGACGCTGCGCTTTGGCGGCGCACGGACCGACGCCGTCTTCGGCGCCGGTTGTGCTATGGGCTTTTGCTATCTGGTCGCGCCCAACTGGATCATTGCCGACGACCCGCAGAGTTTGGGCGAGGCGATCATGCTCGGCGCTCTCGTCACTTACATAGCCCGCACACAAGATCGCCTCGGACTTTTGTGCACAGCCTTCCTCGTCGTGCTCGGCGGATTTGTTAAGCACAATCTCGTCGCGATCCCCGCCGCGGTAACCCTCGATCTGGCGATCCGCGCTCCTCGCCAGCTGCTATTCTGGATGGGCTGCTGCACCGGTTTCGGCGGCGGCTTTCTCGCCCTGACGCAACTCGTCGCGGGAAACGATTTCATCGATCATCTGCTGTCGCCGCGGATTTTCGGCTGGCCCGGCGCCCGCTATCACCTGCTGAAATATTTGCGGCTCTTCAAATTTCCGCTCGCAGCCGTCGCGCTCGGTGCACCCTCGGTTCTGGCCGGTGATCGCATGATCCTCGCGGTCTGGGGCACGGCCGCGATCGGGACCGCCACTATTCTGTCGGGGTTCGAGGGAACCTCTTACAACATGTTCCAGGATGCCGCGGTCTTCCTCGGGATCGCCGCCGGCGTCATGATGTCCGAATTGCGCAAGCGCGACATTACCGGTCGATTTGCCGGAGCGCTGCCGCTTGTCCTGCCCTTCCTCATCGGCGAGCCGATCCTGGCGCGCGTCCCCGATATTGCCGCTCAGGCATATCACAGCCGCGCTATTCTGAATGCAGACCAAAAAAGACAAGAATTGTTCCTGGCCGATGCCGAATACATCGCGCAAGGACATGGGCCGGTGATTTGCGAAAGTCTGCTGCTGTGCTATACGGCCGGGCGCCCTTTTATTCTGGACCCCTTTAACTCGCGGCAATACATGCTGTCCGGCAGGCTCGACCAAGCGGAGCTGGTTCGCCGAATTGCCGCGCACGAATTTGCGGTCATTCAGCTTCACGCCGATGTGTGCGACGATCCGACGACGCCGTCGTGCCATATTCTGCATTACCGGCAAAAGATCGACCGTTTTACCGACGACGTGCTCTACGCGATTGACCGATATTACAAGGTGGGTCGCCGCTCAGATTTTGGCTCCTTTTACATCCCGAAATAGAACCGCCGACGCTCCCGGTTGCGAAGGCTGCAACGCAGCGATAGGCTCGGGGACCGTGACCGGACACGATATCGTGCGCTACCTCAGTACCCGCGATCCTCGCGCTGAGCCCTTAACCCGCTCGTTTGCCGAGGTACTTATTGCCGGCCTCGCGGAAGATGGCGGGCTCTACGTGCCCGAGCGCATGCCGGCGATCGCATCCGACATTCCCGGCTTTGCCGGCCTTCCTTATGCCGAACTCGCCTGCCGCATCGTGTCCTTGTTCGCCGGGGACACCTTTCCGCCAGGCGAGCTGCAGCAGCTCGCTGTGGCGGCCTATCGCAGTTTCCGGCATGCGGCGGTGGCGCCGCTGGTTCAGGTCGACGAAAGCCTGTGGCTGCTGGAGCTGTTTCACGGGCCGACCTTGGCATTCAAAGATCTGGCGTTGCAGCTGGTCGGGCTAATGTTCGATGCGGTGTTGGCCCACCGATGTGAGCACGTCACGGTGATCGGCGCGACGTCGGGAGACACCGGCTCCGCCGCAATCGAAGCCTGCGGCAAACGATCGGCGATCGACATTTTCATTCTTTACCCCCACCAGCGCATCTCGGAGGTGCAGCGCCGGCAGATGACGACGGCCGAGGCGCCCAACACACACGCGATTGCGATCGAGGGCACGTTCGATGACTGCCAGGACCTCGTCAAAGCGCTATTTGCGGACGCGGGGTTGCGCAACGAGTTGAACCTGTCGGCGGTAAACTCGATCAACTGGGCGCGAATCGCCGCGCAAACTATCTACTACGTCGCCGCCGGGGTGGCGCTCGGTGCGCCGGAACGGCTGGTGTCATTCGCCGTCCCGACCGGGAATTTTGGGAATGTCTACGCCGGACATATCGCCCGGCAAATGGGGTTGCCGATCGATCGGCTCGTAATCGGCACCAACCGGAACGATATTCTTGCTCGCTATTTCGCAAGCGGACGTATGGCGCTCGCCGCCGTCGAGCCGAGCCTCAGCCCGAGCATGGACATCCAGGTGTCGAGCAATTTCGAACGACTGCTGTTCGAGTTGAAAGGCCGCAACGGTGCCGCTGTCGGCGAAGCCATGCGGGGCTTCCGGCGCACCGGCTCATTGCCGGCAGACGATCAGGCGTGGCGCGCCGCGCGCCGCTTGTTTTCCGCTCACAAGGTTGATGACGCTGAAACAATGCAGATGATCTCACAGACTTATGCGCGATCGGGAGTATTGATCGATCCTCACACTGCAGTCGCAGTCTCTGCCGCGCGGGCCGAGATCGCCGCGAACGGCGCCGGCTCACCGATGGTCGCTCTGGGCTGCGCTCACCCAGCAAAATTTCCCGACGCGGTGGAGCGTTCTACCGGGGTCCACCCGGCTCTGCCGTCAGGGCTCGCCGATCTTTTCGACAGGCCGGAGCGGATTGTCGTGCTGCCCAACGAGACCGGAGCAGTGCGCCGCTTTATCCGCGCTCATTCGCGGCGGACCGGGGCCGCGGCATGAGCGTCCGGGTCTCGCGGCTGGCGAATGGGTTGCGGGTCGCGACTGATACGATCCAAACCGTGGATACCGTGTCGCTCGGCGTCTGGGTCGATGTCGGCACTCGCCACGAGCCGGGCGCGGTCAACGGCGCAGCGCATTTTCTCGAACACATGGCCTTTAAGGGAACCGAGCGGCGCAGCGCGCGTGACATCGCCGAGGAGATCGAGGC
>JAFASL010000843.1 GCA_019244535.1 Alphaproteobacteria bacterium | reverse complement strand
TCCGGTCAGCACCAAAGCCGCTTCGGGATCGGCCACCAGCATCATCGCCTCGAGCCGGCACAGATAGCGGTCGGTGCGCCAGTCCTTGGCGAGCTCGACGCAGGCGCGGGAAAGCTGCCCGGCATATTGCTCGAGTTTGCCCTCGAGGCGTTCGAATAGGGTGATCGCATCCGCCGTGGCTCCGGCAAACCCGGCGAGGACCGAACCACCTGCGAGACGGCGCAGCTTTCGGGCATTCGATTTGACCACAGTCTGGCCCATCGTGACCTGGCCATCTCCGGCAACCACCACCTGTCCGCCTTTGCGCAGACTAAGGATTGTGGTGCCGTGCCACCCGGTATTGCCGGAATAATCCATGCTCTTTGTCGGAATCCAACGCTCGGCCACGGGAACTCCCGGAAAATAAAGGCGTAAGCCGTTTCCGGGAACCTGAGATGTAGTCTGAGCGTGGTCGGGGTCAAGCGCGCCGTGGGGGCGGTGCCAAACGCCCCCGCAGTAGAAAGCGAGCGCGAAAGTTGTTAGAAAGCCGCGCCGCAGACGCTGGATTTGAGGAGAGTCTCGTGCGGGTCGCGACGGTCGAACGCAATACCAAAGAAACCCGGATCAGCGGCCGGGTCGATCTCGACGGCAGCGGATCAGCAGAGGTCTCCACCGGGATCGGGTTTCTCGACCATATGCTCGAACAGCTCGCCAGACACAGTCTGATCGACGTCACCCTACATGCCGAAGGGGACCTTCACATCGACTTCCACCACACGACCGAAGATACCGGATATGTGGTGGGAGAGGCGGTGTCGCGCGCCCTCGGCGACCGGGCCGGCATCGGGCGCTATGGGCACGCGGTCATTCCCATGGACGAGACCTTGACCCGGGTTAGCCTCGACGCTTCCAACCGGCCCTACCTGATCTGGAAAGTCGTTTTCACCCGGCCAAAGCTCGGCGAAATCGATACCGAGCTATTCAAGGAGTGGTTTCAGGCCTTCGCCCAGTCGGCGGGGGTGACCCTGCATGTCGAAAATCTATATGGTGAAAACAATCACCATATTGTCGAATCGTGCTTCAAAGGCCTCGCTCGAGCATTGCGCCAGGCCGTCGAGATCGACCCAAGGCGGGCCGGCGCCATTCCCTCGACTAAAGGTGTCCTCGGCGGCAGTCTGCCATGAGGGTTGTCATCGTCGATTACGGGTCGGGCAATCTCCGCTCGGCGGCGAAGGCGTTCGAACGCGCGGCGGCGGAGAATGAAATTCCCACTGACGTGGAGGTGACGAGCGCGCCGGAAACCATTGCTTTTGCAGACTGTGTCGTTCTCCCCGGCGTTGGTGCGTTTGCCGATTGCCGGCGTGGGCTCTTGGCCGTTCCTGGGTTGGAAGCGGCGCTGCACGAAGCCGTTGTGATGCGGGCTCGGCCATTTCTCGGCATTTGCGTCGGAATGCAGTTGATGGCTGAGATCGGGCGCGAGTTCGAGGCTGTCGAAGGCTTGGGTTGGATCGCGGGTGAGGTAGTGCCGATCGAGCCGGCTGACCGCTCACTGAAGATACCCCACATGGGGTGGAACGAGGTCGAACGAAAGTCGGCACACCCGCTTGTCGCCGGCCTGGGCTCGGGGGTGCACGCCTATTTTGTGCACAGCTATCACTTTCGTCTCGCCGACCCCGCCGATCTCGTCGCTACTGCGGATTATGGTGGGCCGCTGGCGGCGGTGATCGCCCGCGACAACATCGCGGGTACCCAGTTCCACCCCGAAAAGAGCCAGGAGGGTGGATTGCGGCTGATCAGAAATTTCTTGCGTTGGCATCCATGAGCGGCACGCGAGCTGGCGGAAATATCTCGGTTGACCGGCTGACCAAATTCTCCGGAACGGATCTCGACGATCTCTGCGAGGCGACAGAGAGCGCTATCGCCGAGGGCGGTGGATTTGGCTGGCTGAAGCCGCCGCCGCGGCAGGTGCTGGAGAATTATTGGAAAGGCGTATTGCTCGTGCCAGAGCGCAGGCTCGTCGTCGGCCGGCTGGATGGCATCGTCGCCGGCTCGGCTCAGCTCAGTCGGGCGCCGCGCAACAACGAGGCGCAGGCCTTTGCCGGAACGTTGACCGGCGCCTTTGTCGCACCCTGGGCCCGCGGCCGCGGTCTCGGCCGCGGTATTGTTCGGGCGGTCGAGGCGCTTGCAAGGGAGTTTGGCCTCGCCGTCCTCAATCTCGACCTTCGCGATACCCAACGTGCGGCTATCGGGCTCTACGAGAGCCTGGGCTACCGGCGCTGGGGGACGCACCCGGTTTACGCGCAGGTCGACGGCCGCATCATACCGGGGCACTACTATTACAAGCTCCTCGAGGAGGAACCGGCGGCGCCGTGATCCTCTACCCTGCGATCGATCTCAAGAACGGCGCCTGCGTCCGTCTCCTCCGCGGCGAGATGGCGAGCGCAACGGTGTTCGGCACGGATCCGGCCGCGCAGGCCAGAAAGTTCGAGGAAGCCGGCTTTTCGTGGTTGCATGCTGTCGACCTCAACGGCGCCTTCGCCGGCCGATCGGTCAACGGAGAAGCGATCAGGGCGATCCGCGACGCGGTCGATCTCCGGATCCAGCTCGGCGGCGGCATCCGTGATCGCGACACGATTGAGCGATGGCTGGCGTTGGGCATCGATCGCATTGTGCTTGGCACTGCCGCGTTGCGGGACCCCGAGCTGGTGCGTCGCGCTGCCGCGGAATGCCCTGGGGCGATCGCCGTCGGTATCGACGCGCGCAAAGGACACGCTGCGATCGAGGGCTGGGCCGAAACGACAGAGGTCGGCGTTGTCGAGCTTGCCCGCCGGTTTGAGGATTGCGGTGTGGCCGCCCTGGTCTATACCGACATCGAGCGCGATGGAGCTCTCTCGGGCATCGATGCCGCGGCGATAGCCGATTTGGCGCGGCAGGTCCAGATTCCAGTCATTGCCTCGGGCGGGGTCGCATCGCTCGCCGACATTGCGGCGCTCAAAGCCCATGAGGCCGACGGTATCGCCGGCGTCATTTGCGGTCGCGCCTTGTACGACGGGCGGATCGATCCGCGAGCAGCGCTGGGCTTGTTGTCTGAGAGCCCGCCATGCTGAAAATGCGGGTGATCCCCTGTCTCGACGTTAAGGACGGGCGGGTCGTCAAAGGGATCAATTTCGTCGATCTGGTCGATGCAGGCGACCCGGTTGCGCAAGCGCAGTTTTATGACAGCGAGGGCGCCGACGAGCTGTGCTTTCTCGACATCACGGCGAGCGCTGAAAATCGCGACACGCTCTACGATGTAGTCGGTCGCACAGCCGAGAAATGCTTTATGCCGCTGACTGTGGGCGGCGGGGTGCGGACGGTCGAAGACATCCGCCGGCTCCTACTCGCCGGGGCCGACAAAGTGTCGATCAACACCGCCGCTATCGCCCGGCCTGAATTCGTCCGAGAGGCGGCCAGGAAATTTGGCAGTCAATGCATCGTCGCAGCGATCGACGCCAAAGCGACGGGGCCAGAACGATGGGAGGTGTTCACGCATGGCGGTCGCCGGAAGACCGGCATCGATGCGGTTGCGTGGGCTTGCCGCCTCGCTGATTACGGCGCTGGCGAGATCTTGCTCACGTCGATGGACCGGGATGGCACGAAGTCCGGGTTCGACATCCCGCTGACGCGCGCCGTCGCCGACGCGGTTCGCCTTCCCGTCATCGCCTCGGGAGGCGTCGGCACGCTCGACCACTTGGTCGAAGGCATCCGCGACGGGCACGCCACCGCCGTCCTTGCCGCCTCGATTTTTCACTTTGGGACGTACCGGATCGGGGAGGCCAAGGCCCGGCTCGCTGCGTGCGACATCCCGGTGAGGCTCTGAGCTATGGCCGCGAAGGAGGAGCTGGGTCGCGCGCTCGACCGCCTGTGGAAAGTCATCCAGTCGCGCCGCGGCGCCGACCCGCAAAGCTCGTACACTGCGCGCCTGTTCTCTCGCGGTCGCGCCAAGATTGCCCAGAAGCTCGGCGAAGAGGCTGTCGAAACGGTGATCGAGGGTATCGGGAACGACCCTAGGGCATTGGTCGGCGAAAGCGCCGATCTGCTCTACCATCTCCTCGTCCTGTGGGCCTCTGCTGGCATTTCCCCCGCGGACGTCGCAACGGAGCTGACCAGGCGCGAGGGCACTTCCGGATTGGCAGAAAAGCGCACGCGAACCAACCTGTAACTCCGCTCAACCGAGGCGAGCAGTGGCCTACGACAGCAACAATGTATTCGCCCGCATCCTGCGCGGGGAGATCCCCTGCAAGAGGGTTTATGAGGATGTGCACGTCCTTGCTTTTCACGACATCAGCCCGCAAAGCCCCACGCACATCCTGCTGATCCCCAAAGGGGAATACGTCTCGTTCGATGATTTCGCGGCAAAAGCTTCTCCGGAGGAGGTAACGGCGCTGGTCCGTGCTATCGGCCGCATCGCCAGAGAGCAGGGTGTAGCCGACAGCGGCTATCGCATCCTCTCGAACACCGGCGCGGCTGCCCACCAAGAGGTGCCGCATTTCCACGTACACCTGTTCGGCGGACGCGATCTCGGGGGGATGCTGCCGCGCGGTTGATCATCCCATACTGGCGAGAAGGTCGCGTGTTCCATATTGCTACATAAAGATGGGCGCGCTTGAAACTTGCCGCCATTTGCGTGTACTTAGCCAGCGCGAGCAAACGCCTGGGAGGGCATCATGTCGGCGCCAGCGGAGACTGCCGGTCGAATTGTCGCCACGGGCGGCTTAAGCTTGCCGTGGATCATCGCCGCGTCCTCAGTGGGCACACTGATCGAGTGGTACGATTTTTATCTTTACGGCGTACTGGCGCTGTTTTTCAGCAAGCACTTCTTCTCGCCGGAGCTCAATCCGAGCGTTGCTTTCATAGCGAGTCTATTCGTCTTCTGGACGGGTTTTCTCGTTCGGCCTTTCGGCGCAATTGTTTTTGGTCATTTGGGAGATCTGATCGGCCGTAAATTCACTTTCATGCTCACCTTAATATTGATGGGGGCGGCAACATTCGTCGTTGGCCTGTTGCCTGGCTATGCGGTCATCGGGGCGCTCGCGCCCATCTTGCTCGTGAGCATGCGCGTCCTGCAGGGTCTTGCGTTGGGCGGCGAATATGGTGGTGCGGCTACCTACATCGCCGAGCACGCGCCCGACGGTAAACGGGGCTTCTACACGAGCTGGATCCAGACCACGGCGACAATGGGTATCGTGCTGGCGCTGCTGGTTATAATGATCTGCCGGCTGTGGTTCGGCGACCAGGCATTCGGCGACTGGGGATGGCGCGTCCCATTCCTGCTCTCCGCTCTTCTGGTCCTGTTGTCCGGTTACATCCGGCTCAAGCTCGAAGAATCCCCTCTGTTCGCCCGTCTCAAAGAGCAAGGCAAAGCATCGGCCAACCCGGCCGCCGATACTTTCTTGAGCGGCGGCAAGAATTGGGGGTTGATGCTGGTCGCGTTATTTGGCGCCACGGCGCCGGAAGGCGTCGTCTGGTACACGAGCCAGTTCTATGCGCTGTTTTATTTGCAAGCGGTTTTGAAGGTCAACTACGTCACCGTTTACGTGATCATGATGATCGCGCTGACCTTGGGCGCTCCGTTTTTTGTCGCGTTCGGCGCACTCTCCGACAGGATCGGCCGCCGCAACATCATGACTTTGGGTTTCGCCCTGGCGGTGATTACCTATTGGCCGGTTTTTACTTTGCTGGGCACGTTTAGGGACAACCCGGTGGTATTGGCCATCCTCGTCTTCTACATGGTAATCCTGGTAACAATGGTGTACGGCCCAATCGCGGCGTTCCTAGTCGAGTTGTTTCCGGCGCGGATTCGCTACACGTCAATGTCGCTCCCCTATCACGTTGGGAACGGCGTCTTTGGCGGTTTGGTCCCGGCTGCGGGCGCCTCGATCGCCGCAATTACCGGGGTCGCCTTGAGCGGCTTGCTGTATCCGATGGCGATCGCCGCGATCGGCGTTATCGTCAGCCTCGCCTTTATCCGCGAGCCGACGCACAGGATCAGAATTTGGGATGAAGTTGCCGGCGGCGCGCCGCCGCTCGTCCCCGATCAGCCCTGAGTCGGGGCAGCCGCCGGTCGGAAGAGTGCCCGCATCCGTTCGGGGACCGGCTCCCCCAGAACATAATCGTAGAGTTCGTGGAGAAGGTCTTCTCCATGGGTTCTCCCGTCAAGAAAGTCCAAGAGCTGCTCCCTTACCGCGTCGTTCTCCACGAGAGGAACGCCACAAGCGAGAAATATACGCGGATGAAACTCATTCTCTAGCCGGATGCTGTCGCACATATCCCAACTATCCCAATTCGCTGCGCAAGATTGCGTTGCGTATCGCTACGATTCGGACGGGTAACGGATCGTAACAGCGGCGCGTTCCGTCCGGCAGCGCATTGATGCTATGCAAAATCGCATGGAACCCATAGTTTGGTAATCAAGCTATTACCGGACCGTGCTCCGGCGACGCCTTTATTCGCCGGTAGCTCAAGGCTTCGGCCACATGGCGGCGGGTAACCGAAGGCGTGCCTTCGAGATCGGCCAGCGTGCGTGCGACCCTCAACACTTTGTGATAGCTGCGTGCCGAAAGCCGAAGCCGCTCGGCCGCCCGAGTGAGCAGCGCGCGACCGGTGGGCTCGGGAGTGGCGATCTCATCGAGCAGCGCCCCGTCTGCCTCCGCATTCGTGCGGATCCTTCGCTCAGCCGCTAGCCCCGCATAACGCTTGGCTTGGCGGACTCGTGCGTTCAGGACCCGTCCGGCGACGGCTGCGCTGCTCTCTGCCCTGAGGGGCAGTACTAGATCCGCCGCCGATACGGCTGGAAGGTCGATATGCAAATCGATGCGGTCGAGCAACGGGCCCGACAGCCGTCCTTGGTAGTCATCCGCGCAGCGCGGTGCCCGCGCGCAAGCCCGCTCGGTCAAATGACCACAACGGCACGGGTTCATCGCCGCAATCAGTTGAAAGCGCGCGGGATAGGTGACGTGGCCCTGTGCGCGCGCGATGCTGACCCGGCCGGTCTCAAGGGGCTGGCGCAACGCCTCCAATGTTGCTCGGTGGAACTCCGGCAGTTCGTCGAGAAACAGAACACCCTGGTGCGCAAGGGAAATCTCTCCCGGCCGCGCTCGGGGTCCGCCGCCTACGAGCGCGGCCAGCGAGGCTGAATGGTGGGGGTCGCGAAACGGCCGCTCGCGCGACAAGCACCCGCCGCGCAGACCGCCCGCGACGGACTGAACCATCCCCAATTCGAGCGCCTCCGCTGGTTCAAGAGGGGGCAGGATGCCGGGTAGGCGCGCCGCGAGCATCGATTTGCCGGCGCCCGGCGGGCCGACCATCAGCAAGTTGTGCCCGCCGGCGGCCGCGATCTCGAGCGCCCGTCTGGCGCTTTCCTGGCCCTTTACATCGGCGAGGTCCAGCCCGCCGCGGCGTCCTGGCGCGAGCCGCGGCTCGGGCGGCGGTAGGAGCTGCGTGCCTTTGAAGTGATTGACGATCGCCAGCAGGCTCGGCGCCGCGACGACCTCCACTTCGCCCGCCCAGGCCGCCTCGCCGCCACATTCCGCCGGACAGATGACGCCACTGCCGCGGCTGGCCGCCGCCAGGGCGGCGAGCAGGACGCCGGCAACGCTCGTCAGCGAACCATCGAGCGCAACCTCGCCGAGCGCCGTATAGCCGCCGAGCTCGTCAACCGGCAGCGCCTCCATCGCCGCAAGCAGAGCAAGCGCGATCGGCAGGTCGAAATGGCTGCCCTCCTTCAGCACATCAGCGGGGGCGAGGTTGACGGTGATGCGTCGCGGCGGCAGGCCCAGACCCAGCGAGGCCAGCGCCGCGCGGACCCGCTCGCGTGACTCGGCGACCGCCTTGTCCGGCAGCCCGACGACAGTAAAC
>JAFASL010000821.1 GCA_019244535.1 Alphaproteobacteria bacterium | reverse complement strand
AAAGCCGGCAAGGATCAAGACCCCTTTCGAATGCAAGGGGCCGCCGAGCGCGACTTCGCGCTCGATATCGACAACCTCGCCGCGGCCCAGGCGCACCCGCGCAGTGATACGGCTCGGGACGCCAAAGGAGGCGCCCCCGAAAGCAGTGACAAAGAGCCCGTTGACCTGGCCGATCGCAGCGCCTTCGGTCTCGACGCGGGTCGATTTTTTCGCAATCTCGTCGAGGAGGCGCCGATAGATCCGGTCGCCGCGGCGGAATTTAGCCTCGATCGCCGCCTCGACCTCGGCCGCGCCGATAATCTCCCGCTTGCCGTCGGCGGCGAGTTGGTCGGCTTCGCGCAACACATCGGCGATCGCACGCATCTCGATCGACATCTGGCCGCCATCGCCGGCAAGGCGCGAGGCGTATTCGACGATGCGAGCGATGCCGTCGCGGTCGAGGGGCCTGAACTGTTCGCGCCGGGCAAGTGCGCAAATGAAGCGCGCATAGAGCAGCACCGTCTCCGTGGTGCGCACCATGCGGTCGTCGAAATCGGCCGCGATCTTGAACAGATCGGGGAATTCCGCGTCATAAGCGCTCAACAGGTAATAGGGCGCTGGCGGGCCGATCAGGATTACCTTGACATCGAGCGGGATCGGCTCGGCTTCCAGCGACACCGTGGTCGCTTGGCTCAACAGCTGCTCCAGAGTTTCGATGCGGATCTCGCCGGCATTGAGGGCGCGTTTGAGCGACGCCCAACCGAAATTGCCGGCGAGCAATTTGTCGGCATCAAGGATCAGATAGCCGCCATTGGCACGGTGCAACGCCCCTGGCGCCAACAGGGTGAAATCGGTAACGAGGGCCCCGAAGCGGGCGATGCGTTCGACCCGACCGACGAGGGTCTGATGCGTCGGATTGTCCTCATAGACAACGGGCGCGCCCTTCCGGCCACCATTGTCGATAATGACCTTGACCTGATAGCGGCGGAACCGGTCTTCCTCGAACGCCGGGCTGAGCGCCGCCGGCGTCGCCGTCTCGGGCGGCTGCGGCACCGCGCGCGGTAGAAAGTCACCGACGTTTTCCTTGACGTCGCGTTCGACCGCGTCGAGATAGTCTACAACTTCGCGCAGATCGCGGTACGAGGCGCGCAGCTCTTCTATCAAATCCGCTATCGCAGCGCCGGCGGTGTCGCGATCGAGCGCACGCACCGTGTCGCGATGCTCACGCTCCCACTGCGACGCCTGATGCATTATGGCCTCCAGCTCGCCCTGGATCGCCGCGATCTCATGCTGGATACGTTCTCGATCGGCCGGCGGAAGCTCCCCGAATTGCTCCGGCGACAAAGCCTTGCCGTCCCGTGCAGGCGCCAGCGCCAATCCCGTCGTCGTGCGCAAGAGGGCGATACCGCTCCTGTCGGCGCGCGCTCGCAAAGCGCCGAAAGCCCGCTCGTGCCGTTCCTTGAATTCCTGCTCGATCATCGCACGTTGCGCCCGGTATTCCTCGTGCTCGAATGCCGCCGGCAGGGCAGCGCGCAGTTCCTCGACAAGGCGCTTCATCGCCGCGGCAAGCCCGGTGCCTCGGCCGGCCGGCAGGCGCAGCCGGCGCGGCTTTTGCGGATCGGCAAAATTGTTGACATAGCACCAGTCGGGCGGGGTCGGCTCGCTCTCTGCCTGTTTGCGCAGCAGCGCCTCAATCTGGCTGTGCCGGCCGGTGCCGCTCGGCCCGAGCGCATAGACGTTATACCCCTTGCGGCGCATCCGCATCGCCAGGCTTATCGCCTCGACCGCGCGCTCCTGACCGATGAGGCCCGGCACCTCTTCAAATTCGCTGCTCAGCTCGAAAGGCAGGTCGGCCGCCGTGCAGCGATGGCAGAGGAGCCCCGGCGGCAACGGTCGAGCAAGGGCAAGGACCCGCCCGTCGATACTTCTTGCGGTTGTCGCATCTGTGTCACGGCCGCTATCCTGCGTCGCTGCGTCCGCCATTGCCGGATATCCCGTTTGCCCCCTATTGACCACCAATCCTATCACAGCTTTGGCCTGTCTTGATTTTGACCGGGATTCCCGTCACCGGTCGCGCCCGAATAAGGCGCCTTGAATCAGACAGGATAGCGCAGCATCGCCGCAAGCGCCGCTGCCCGAGGGATTTCG
>JAFASL010000797.1 GCA_019244535.1 Alphaproteobacteria bacterium | reverse complement strand
ACTACCAGGGCGACCGCACGGAGGATCAGGACGGCAAGAACCCTGGCGTGAACGCCAATTACGCCAACCTGGTGCACAACGATCTGAACGACAACAGCGGGCGCGTGCGCTGCCGCGAGCTGCTGACGAAGAACTTGCGTAATTTCGGGCGCCAGCAGCACTACACCGAGGAAGAGGCCGACGCAAAGATGTCGCGCCGGTTCATGTCGATCAACCTCGCCAAGCCGATGGAGACGATCGAGCAGTTTCCCTTCGTGCTGTGCGCCTGGCCCTCCTTTGCCGACCAGCCCTACATCACCAACTACCGGATCTACGACGACCGCGTCGGCGAGACCACCCGTTTTACGTACCGTCCGAACCACGAGTGGTACTGGTTTCCGCAGCAGAAGCCGACCGAAGTCTCGATGCTCAAATGCTATGACTCGGTGACCGACGGCTCGGTCTCGCGCTGGTCTTTCCATACGGCCTGTGTCGACCCGACCGCTCCCCGCGACGCCCGATGCCGCAAGAACGTCGTGGTCCGCTCCTTTGTGTTTTTCTGAGAAGTCAGAAAGGCAGCGGGCAGAGGAAGCCGACATCGGTGCCGTGATATTTGACGACCGGGTGGAGCGCTTAGGGTACCAAGCGCGGGCGAAAGGCCTCCGTGAAGATTTCGCCTCTGGTATCACCTGACGGGCTGGTCGAAACCGGCCATTCCGCCTAGCACGCTTCTGATCGCCGCAATGGTCCTTGGATCCAACTCGGTCCGAGCCGGCGCTCTCGGCGAATGGCTTTGGTAACGATGCCCAGTCTTAGCCCTCGCCCTGCACCGGGTCTGTGTTGAACATGTAAAACACGATTTTGTAGGTGTCGTTCAGCTTACGCAGGATGAACACCTCTCGGTTATAATCGGACACCGGCTTGCCATTTTCCAATACCGTGGCACCGTTGTGGTGAAAGGTGCGGACAATGGCAATGTCCCCATCGATGTCGATGCTCGCATAGCCGAAAGCGGTGGAGAATTTGGCGATCTTGAAGAGAGCGTTGTAGCCGGCCTGCTTCTGATCCCGCGTCACGAAGGTCGGCTTGTCGTTCCACTCGGCCACGCTCTGCGGCGCAAACAGGTCGAGTATGCCCTCTGTGTCGCCGGCATTCAGGTATTGCTCGTATTGATGGACGACGGCGTAAGCGGCCCGCTGCCGAACGGCGGTCGCCGGATCCGCGGAGAAGGCGAAGGCTGCCTCGCCCGATGCTGCCTTCGCGGCGGGCACCATCGACCCGGCTATCGCTGCATAAAGCAAAATCACTGCGGACCGCATCCTGTCTCTCCTTGTTGAAATCGCTGAGCGAGGACCGCGCGCACCGCATCGGCAACAGCTCTTGACGCCCGCCACCGGGCGAGCGGCTCGCTTGTTCCGGCTAGACGAGGACGACGACCTTGCCGCCCGCCTGGTTTGCTTCCATGCAGCGATGGGCTTCGACGATCTGGTCGAGGCGGAAGGCCCGGCCGATCTGGACACGCAGGCGGCCGGCTGCGATCTCGTCGACGAGGTCATCGAGCGGGGTCAAGATGAAATCCTCCGGCCCGCCGTCGTAAGTCGTGAGGCTCACGGCGGTGGGGATCGCCTCCATCGGGCTGAACCGGTCGAACCACCATTTGTTGCCGACCATGCCGGTCATGCAGACGATGCCGCGCTGCTTGGCGCAACGCAGCGAATCGAGCAGTGTCGACGTGCCGACCAGTTCGAGTACCTTGTCGAAACCGCCGGGGCAGACGAGCCTCACCTGTTCGGCGATCGACCCCGTATCGATGAACACCTGGTCGACGCCATTGCCGCGGAGCAGTCTCTCGCGGTCGGGCCGACGCGTCGTCGCCGCGACGAAGGCGCCGCGGCTTTTGGCGATGGCGGCAGCCGCGAGCCCGACCGAGGTCGTCCCGCCGCGGATGAGCAGCCGCTCGCCCGATTCCAGCCGCAGCGACTTGTAGAGCGAACCCCACGCGGTCTGCAACATCTCCGGAACCGCGCCGAGCACATCCCAACCGAGCCTCGTATTCAATACCTGCACCTGCCGGGCGGGGACGCAGGCGTATTCGGCATAGCTGCCGTCGAACTGGCGTCCCATCCCGCCCAACGCGGTAGCGACGACATCGCCTTTGGCGAACTCCTTCCCTGGCGCGTCCTCGACCACACCGACTGCCTCGATACCCAGGACGCGCGGGAAGGTCACGTCCGGCGAC
>JAFASL010000670.1 GCA_019244535.1 Alphaproteobacteria bacterium | reverse complement strand
CCCCTCGGTCGAACGGCCGACGAGATTGTGCCGCTCGCCGTCGATTTCGGCGACAATCGTTCCGGCAGCCGGCGGCACCATGCCCATCACGCATTTCATCAGGTGCTCTTGCCGTTGCCGTTGGTGCCGAGCAGCACCACAGTCTGGCCGGGCGCGACCGACAACGACACGTCCTCCAGCACCCGCACCGCGCCGTAGCCGGCGTCGAGCCCGGTCACCAAAAGGCTACTCGCCAAGATAGGCCCTCTCGACCTCGGGGTTGCGGATCGCCTCCTGCGGCGAGCCGTCCGCAATTTTCTGCCCGGCCACCAATACGACGAGGCGGGTCGAGAAACTCATCACCGCGCGCATGATGTGCTCGATCAATACGATCGTGATCCCCGCGTCGTTGAGGCGGAACAGCACCGCCAGGATCTCCTCGACCTCGGAGGGCGAGAGCCCGGCCATCGCCTCGTCGGCAAACAATAGCCGCGGCGCGCTCGCGACGGCGCGGGCGAGCTCGAGCTTGCGCATCTCGACCTGGGTCAGGTCGCGCGGCAGGTGGTACGCCTTGTCGGCCAGCCCGACATCGGCGAGAAGCCCGCGGCAGCGCTCCTGGATTGCCGGGCCCGCGAGATGCGCGCCGTGGCGGGCATTGACCGTGTAGAGCAGAGGAATGCGCAGATTATCGATCAGGCTGAGGCTGCGGAAGGGCTTTGGCAATTGAAAGCTGCGGGCGATCCCAAGGCGGGTGCGCTGGTAGGCCGGCACGCCGTCGATCGGGCGGCCGTCAAAGACGATACTGCCGCTGTCATGGTGCAATGTGCCGGACAGGCAGTTGACCAAGGTGCTCTTGCCCGAGCCATTGGGGCCGATGAGGCCCAGCCGCTCACCGGCCGCGACGGTGATGTCGATGCTCTCGAGCGCAACAAAGCCGCCAAATCGCTTGCCGACACCGCCGGCCTCGAGCAGCGGCGCGCCGGTCACCGGCGCCTCGCGCGCCGGCGGCTCTGCACCAGTCCGACAATGCCGTTGGGCGCAATGACGACAAAGACGATCAGCAATACGCCGACGATCAGCAGATTGAGAGCTGAGGAGATCGTCACGGTCGCCAGCTGCTGGATCGTGCCAAGCAGCACGGCGCCGATCACCGGTCCGATCCAGCTCGTCATGCCGCCGATCAGGGGCATCGCCACACTGTTGACGGCATAAGAGAGATTAAAGCTCGAGGCGGGGTCGAGATAGGTCACGTAATAGGGCAGCGGGGCGCCCGACATCCCCATCAACGCCCCGCTCAATGTTGTCGAGATCAATTTCAGCCGCAATGTCGGCACGCCCGCGGCCTCGGCCGCCTGCTCGTCGTCGCGGATCGCATTGAAGCCGAGCCCCAGGGTCGAGCGCTCGATGGTCCGCGCGATTGCGACCGAGATCCAGGTCAGCGCCAGCATCAGCGAATAGAGGTACTGGATATAGCTGCCGGAGATCGGCGCGTATTGCGGGCGGATGACATAGATGCCACGCGACCCGCCGACATAATCCCAGTTTACGATCAAGGTCTGCGCGACGATCGCCAATGCCAAGGTGGCGATCGCGAAGAAGACGCCTTTGAGCCGCAATGTCAGGTAGCCCATGCCAAAGCCGACGATGCCCGAAATGACGCCGCCCGCCAGCATCATTACCGGGATCGGCAAGGCAGTCGTTTTGTGCAATACGACCGCGGTGTAGGCGCCGACCGCAAAAAACGCGCCGGTGCCGAAATTCGTGTAGCCGGTATAACCGCCGAGAATGTTCCAGGCCGTCGCCAGCACGATGAACTGCAATACCTGATAGGCGGCAAAGAAATAATATTCGTTGCTGATGCCCCACCGCGTCAGCACGAGAAATGCGAGGCTCACGACAAACGAAACAATCCAAAATCTTGCGGCACCCATTGCTCAGAGGCCCCTGCGATAGCCCCTCTCCCGCAATGCGGGAGAGGGAGGGACCCAGTCCTTTATGCCTCCAATGGTGTTGTCATTGCGAGGAGCGGAGCGACGAAGCAATCTCGGCCGTATGGCGTCTATCGGGTGCGAGATTGCTTCGCGGAGCCTGTCCTCGGGCGGCGCTCCGCGCCGACCCGTGGGCTCGCAATGACATCCACGGGGGGGCTTCTGGAGGAGAGACAGCCTCTCCCGCAATGCGGGAGAGGGGCTGGTTTTGCGTGTGCTCTCCACAATTAGCGCCCTAGGATGCCGGCGGGGCGCACGGCGAGGGTGAGGAGCAGAAAACCGAAGGCGATGGCCGGCGCCCAGGAAGGGCCGTAAAACGTTGCGGTGATGCTTTCGACGACGCCGATCAGGATGGCGCCGGCCAGCATTCCCGGGAAACTGGTCATGCCGCCGAGCACGCATATCGCAAAGATCCGCCCGATATAGTCGCGGCCGATCGACGGCTCGACCGGCTGGATGATGATCAGTAAAGCGCCGGCGACCGATGCGGTGGCGATTGAGATCCCAAAGGCAATGCGTTTGACCCGGCTCGGGTTCGCCGCCATCAGCTGCAATGCCAGACGGTCCTGGGACACCGCGAGAATGGCGCGGCCGATAAAAGTGCGCCCGAGGAAGACCTGCAATACCGCGAGCATCAGCAGCGAGACCAGAAACGGGATCAGCATGCGCAGCGGCAGGTCGACAAATCCGAAATGCAGGCTCGGCCCAATGTAAGGCGCTTCGACAAACCGGTAATCGACCCCGAACACCAGGATCAACGCGACCTCGGCGACAAACAGCAAGCCGAAAAAGAAGGCGAGGCCCTGGATCGATTCTTCGCCGCGGCGCTCGAACGCATAGTAATAGATCTGGTAGACCGCCATGCCGACGAGAAAAAACACCGGCGTCATGGCGACCCCGATCAGGATCGGGTCGATCGCGAAATTGGAATTGAGGATATAGGCCACAAAGGACCCGAGCATGATAAAGGCCGGGTGCGCGATGTTGACGATGTCGAGCATGCCGAACGAGATCGTCACCCCAACGGTGACCGCGGCATAGAACCCGCCGAGCAAGAGCCCGGCGACGATCGCATTGACCGCCAGGTCCAGCGAGATCATCCGGCTTAGCGCCCCGCCACTGCCGGTAACCGCAACATCTCTGGCTCCCTGGGTCTCGTTATGCCTTCGACGCATTAGAGCAGCATCGCCGGGCTCTGTTAAGCGGGACCCGGACGATTTGCAATCAGGGCCTAAAACGAGAATGCCGCGGCCCTAGGGCCGCGGCACCAAAGCTGCTCGATGCGTTCAGTCTTAATCGTTGTTGGTGTCCGGATCGTCTCTTCCATAAATCGTAATACACCCGGTCAGGCAATTCGGCACGGCGTTGTTCGCCGCGATCGGCACGAATACGTGATTGGTCCCGGAAAAAGCGGCTACCGAATGTGCCGTCCCGGCTGGGTGTGAACCAGAAGGGTCTGCTGGCACATTAAGCGTCGGCACCCGCTGGTCCAGGTTTTCGCTCAACGCGTCGATCACGTCGAGAGTGGCAGCACCTTGGGCAGTGAGGGGAGGTGCGGCTGCGCCCGTCCGCGCCGGGAAGAGGGCGTTGGGAGCGAGATTACTGCCCGAGGAGGCTGCATAGTAATGGTTATCGCCCGAATTAAACCAGACCTCGTCCCCGACACCCGCGCCCAGCACATGGGATGTGATCGTGCCTGTTTTCGCATCCAGGATCACTAGTTGCGGCGCGGCGG
>JAFASL010000568.1 GCA_019244535.1 Alphaproteobacteria bacterium | reverse complement strand
CGAGACCGACCGCGGCATTATCATCCGTGGCAAGATCGGGATGCACACGAGCCCCGCCTATGCAGAGGACGTCTATGTCGGCAGCCTCTGCGGCATCGACATCGACGGGCATCGCGCGACGTTCATCGTGCCGGTCAATGCACCCGGAGTCACAACGGTCTGCCGCAAGGTCGCGGTGCGCGATGCAAACCCGTTCGTCGCGCCGCTCAGCGGCCGCTATGACGAGCTCGACGGCCAGATGTGGCTCGAGGACGTTCTCATTCCGCGGGAGCAGGTCTTCCTACTGGGCGAGTCTCCGGAGCCGGTGGTTCGCTGGCTCATTTGGCACCACCTCTATGGCTGGCTGTCAAAGGCCGAGTTCACGCTCGGCCTGGCGCTCGCATTGACCCATGCTATGGGTCTGCAAAAGCACGATCAGACGATCGAGCATCTGGTCGATCTGGCGATCGAGGTGCAGACCGTCCGCGCCTGCCTGACCGCCTGCGAGCACGATCCGCGGTTCAGCGAAACGGGCTATTGCGTGCCCAACCATGCGCATCTGGCGGTCGGCGGCATTGCGATCTTGAAGGCGCGCCAGCGCATGGCCGAGATACTGCGCATCGTGCCCGGGTCGTCGCTGGTGGTCTGCCCGTCGGACAAGGATTTGGCGGCGCCCGAAATGGCCGCCGGGCTCGAGGAATCCTTTGGCGGCGGCGGTTACACCGCGCTGCAGCGCTCGGCGCTGTTGCAGATGGCGTGGGACCATGTCTCCTCGGCGCTAGACGGCCGCGAGTCGGCCTTCGAGCTGCATGCCAGCGGCGGCATTCCGGCCTGGCGCGGCCGGCTGCGCCGCAGCTTCGAGCGGTACAGCGAGCTTGCCAACGCCGTCGCCGGCCGGCTCGCCATGCCGATGCCGCAGATCGACCTCGAAAGCCTGCGCGAGGTGCCGTGGGCTGCACGCCGTACCGTGACGCCGCCCGCTGCTCGGTAGGTTCCGTGGAGGGCGAGCCCCTCTCCGCCCTTCAGGGCGGAGACGGAAAACCAGATTGGTGGGTGGAGGAGGTCAGTCTTCGTCTTTGCCGGACAGACGCCGCTCGGCTTTGTGAGTGGTGTCGAGGCTCCAGCTTATCGAACGGTGCACTGCGCGGGCTTCTTCGCGGCTTACTTGAGACAGTTGCCGGCCGCGCTCCGAGTGGCTCCGCGCAAGCGCGGTAAGGCGGTGGGATTCCTTGGCCTCTGCGTGCACCCGCTCGGCGATCCGCCGCACTTCCTGTGCGAGATCTTGCGTCTTCTGCAGTACGCGGCCGAGCGGCGACTCCGGATCCAAAGGGGGGGCTGGCATTTGCGCCTCCGCACGACCTCTCATGCAAACTACGCCCCCTTTCCCTTCGTTCCCGATCAGGCCTATTCTGCGCAAGGAAGCATTCGTCGTTACATGTGTGTTAGCGGTGGTGCGTATGTAATGATTGACGGTGGGGACGGTGGCGCCAACTCTTCCGATAGTCGGGATTGGCGCCTCGGCAGGCGGCGTCGAGGCGCTCGAACAGTTGTTGAGATCGGTGCCGGCCGATAACGGCTTGGCGTTTGTCGTCGTCACTCATCTGCCACCGAACCGCGAGAGCATGCTGGCCGACATCCTCGGCCGCGCCACCCCGATGCCGGTTGTTGACGCCAAGGACGGCGAGAAGGTGGAGGCGGAGCATGTCTATATCCTGCCGCCCAGTGCGATCCTGACCATCGAGCAGGGGCGTCTGCGGCTTCGACATACGGGCCCTGCGGATCGGGAACGGGCGCCGATAGATGTGTTTTTCAACTCCCTCGCCGAGGATCAGGGCGAGCATGCGATCGGCGTCGTTCTGTCCGGAGGGGGCCACGACGGCACGCTCGGCATCAAGGCAATAAAGGAGAATGGCGGGCTGACCATCGCGCAAGGCGCGAACGTCTCACGCCCGCGTTTCGTCGAGATGCCGCTGAGCGCGGTGGCGGGCGGCTTTGTCGATCTGGAATTGCCGGTCGAGGATATTCCCCAGCGCATCGTTGCCTATGTCCGCAACTGGGGCGCATTCGATCCGGAAAAACCGGGCGACGTTCTGGCAAACATCCACCGTCTTCTGCGCAGCCGCACCGGGCACGATTTTTCGGATTACAAAGAGCGCACGTTTCAGCGCCGAGTGCAGCGCCGCATGCAAGTGGTGCAGACGACAAAGCTCGAAGAATATGCCGAGCGGCTGCAAAAAGATGCCGAAGAAGTCCATGCCCTGTTCCGCGACCTGTTGATCGGCGTCACCGATTTCTTTCGCGATGCCGCTGCCTTTCAAGCGCTCGAGACATCAGTGATCCCGAAACTGTTCGAGGGCAAAGGCGCCGATGACGAGGTGCGCGTCTGGGTCGCGGGTTGCTCCACGGGCGAGGAGGCTTATTCGATTGCGATTCTGCTGCGCGAGCAGTGTGAAAAACTGGTCACCCCGCCAAAGGTGCAGATCTTCGCGACGGATATCGACGAAACGGCGATGGGGATCGCCCGCGCGGCGCGTTATCCGGCGAATGTCATCAAGGAGGTTTCACCCGAACGGCTGAGGCGGTTTTTTTCCCAGGAGGCGGGCACCTATCGTGTGATCAAGGAATTGCGCGACATGTGCATATTCTCGACGCACAGCGTCATCCGGGACCCGCCCTTCTCGCGCCTCGACCTGATCTCCTGCCGCAACCTGCTGATCTATTTGAAACCCACGCTTCAGGCCCAGATCGTTCCGCTGTTTCACTATTCGCTCAGACCGGGTGGTTTTCTGTTCCTTGGAAGTTCGGAAAACCTTTCGCGCTATGGCGAGTTGTTCGCCGCGTTGGACAGAAAGAACCGAATCTTCCGGCGCCGCGATTTGATATCGCGGCCGCCGCTGCCGCTGCGGCAGTTCCTGCCAAACGCACGGCGCGAGCCGGGGACGGAAGACGGGCAGAACGCCTTTTTGCAGCGTTCCGACACCGTGCGCAAGCTCGCTGCCACAGTCGTCGAGCGTTTTGCGCCGACCTTCGTGATTGTCGACGAGGCAGGTCAGACGCTGTTCTTCTCGTCGGGAACCGGCAAATATCTGCAACCGGCTGCCGGACCGCCAAATCGCGACATCGTCGCGATGGCTCGACCCGGTTTGCGCGCCGATCTGCGCGCGGCGCTGCATCGCGCGAAGGAAACCGGAGAGCGGGTGGTGCGCGAGCGTATCGCGGTGCAGATCAACGGCGGCCTTCAGATGATCAGTCTGGCGGTCGAACGGGTCCTCGAAGGCAACGAGACCGCCTACGGAATCGTATTTACCGACCGTGGCCCGATCAGATCGGACGAGGATGTGGCCGGCGCGTCGCGTCCCGTAGGCGAAGGGGAGGACGCGACGGTCCGGCAGATCGAAAAAGAGCTGCAGGAGACCAAGGAGCGATTGCAGTCGACGATCGAAGAACTCGAAACCGCAAACGAGGAATTTCGCTCATCCAATGAGGAACTGCTCTCGGTAAACGAAGAACTTCAATCGACCAATGAAGAGCTCGAAACCTCGAAGGAGGAATTGCAATCGGTTAACGAGGAATTGCAGACGGTCAACAACGAGCTCAGCATCAAAATCGACGAGCTCGACCGCGCCAACGCCGATCTCAACAATCTGTTTCAGAGCACCCAGGTCGCAACGATCTTCCTTGACCGCAACCTGCTGATCCGCAGTTTTACGCCGGCAGTTACCAAGCTGTTCAATCTCATCCCCAACGACAGAGGGCGGCCGCTAACCGACATTGTCAGCCGCATCGATTATCCGGATCTGGAGCATGACATGCGGCGCGTCTGTCGCGGCGCGGAAGTTACGGAGCGTTCGGTCAAGGTCTCAGGCGGAAACGGGCATTATCTCGCGCGCATTCTGCCTTATCGCACGCCCAACAACGAAATCGATGGCGTGCTGCTGACTTTTGTTGACATCAGCAATATCATCGCCGCCGAAGAGCAGCAGAAAGTATTGGCCGCCGAACTCAGCCATCGCGTCAAGAATACGCTCGCGGTCGTGTCTTCAATCGCAGAGCGCAGCCTGCCAAATGACGCAGCAAAAGCCGAGCTGCTCGGGCGCTTTCACGCTCTCGGGCACACCCATGATCTGCTGTCGCAAACCGGTTGGATCGAGGCGCCCCTGCGCGAGATAGTCTCGACCGAACTCGCCCCATATGCCGGCGGAGGTCGCGTCAATGCCGCCATGAACGGGCCATCCGTCATGCTGAAGCCGCAGGCGGCCCTACTTCTCGCATTGGTTTTCCACGAGCTCGCAACAAACGCCGCGAAATACGGCGCGCTGTCCACCCCGGAAGGCCGCGTCGAGGTTGCGTGGACGATTGCCGGCGATCGGCCGAGCCGGCTCGAGCTGACCTGGAGGGAGCATGGCGGGCCGCCGATCGATGGGTTTCCGACCCGGGGTTTTGGCACGGAACTCATCGAGCGCGGCATTCGTTTCGAATTGCAAGGTGAAGCAAAACTCGATGCGGTCGATGGCGGTCTTCAATGTAGGATAGTCATTCCTGCAGATGCTCAATTTATCGTATTTGGCTCGCCGCCTGAGAGACCGACAACGGAGGAAGCTGCGTCATGACGGCGGAGCTCAAAGGTGCTCGAGTGTTGGTGGTCGAGGACGAATTCCTCGTTGCATCAGTGATCGAGGATATGCTCGAGTCTGCAGGGTGCGTCGTTTCCGGTCCGATGCCCCGTGTCGCCGACGCTTTGAAGGCGATGGATCACGAGAGCTATGACGCCGCTATCCTCGATGTGAATTTGGCGGGAGACCGGGTCGACGCGGTAGCCGAGGCGCTGTCCCGGCGAAATGTCCCGTTCATGTTTGTCACCGGCTACGCAGCCGGGAGCCTCCCTGTCGGATTTGCCGAGCGCCCGCGCCTCTCCAAGCCATTCAAATTGGCTGATCTGCTCGACACGTTGTCGAGCATCGTAAAGACACCGCTTCCGAGGTCAGCGCCGTTGGAGTAGACTGGCCTTCAAAAGGGAGGCGCAATGAGGTCGCGGGCACTGCAGGCGTTACCGGAGCCAGCTGAACACTACAAAGCGCAGCCAAGCGCAGGCCTGCAACGCGTTGAGAATGACCTGAACACTTCACAGCAAAATAGTTTGTCGGAGATGAAGCGCCCGCGCGGGGGTGGGCCGAAACACTCGGTATCGGGACCAATCATGTGGTTCGCGGAAGCGGAGGCCCAGATTGCGCGTCAAAACGCTTTCGAAGCCAGTATCTCGAACGGAGACAAGCAGATTGCACTGCAAGCTTGCCTCGCATTCTCTCGAACGCTCTGCTGCATAAGCCAGGAAATCATGCGCGAATCGCGTGACCGAATAGCTCGTCTTTCCCGCGACTTAGGTTGATCATGCAATTTTTCGGGAGGTGAAGCGAGTTGAGACCGGTCCCCACATTGGATGAACTCAGAGAGTTGCAAACGATAGCCCAAGGCTGCGCGAAGCACGCTGCGCTTGCCAGGCAAGAGATGGCAAGATACGCAGATCATTACCGCCTGCAGGCAGAAGAATACGAACGGCAAGCCGCCCGTGCTCGCCTTCCCGAGTTGCGAGCGAGCCTCCTGCGGATCGCCGCCTCACATGCACGCCTGGCCCAGCTCGCCGCAGGGCGGGAGGCTCCTCGACAGTGGCTGTTTGACGTGACTGACGGCACGAAACCGCCCGCGGATGAGCAAGAGGATGCAACAAGCATCGGAGGGACCGAGAAGGGTTTGATGAAGGGAGGGTTGATAGAAGGCTCGCTGGCCCAAGCGCGCCGCCATGTCACTGCTGCGGAGCGTATGGTGGCCAAACAGGGAGCGCTCGTTGCGAGACTGTCGGAAGACCCCAGGTATGCGGTGCTGGCGGCAGAGGCGCGAGAAGTACTCGGAACTTTGAAACAGACCTTGGCGCTGTCGCGCGACCACCTCGAGATCGAACTCAGCAAATAGCGCCCATCGAAATGCCTGCCGGCGCGCCGATCATAGCAGCGCGTCGG
>JAFASL010000560.1 GCA_019244535.1 Alphaproteobacteria bacterium | reverse complement strand
TGCGATCGGCCGGCCGAATTGCGACCGATCGAGCGCATGCTGGACCGACTGTTCGAGGATCTTCTCAAGCGCGCCGGCGATCTGCTGGACGCGCACCGCTGCGCCAAACGAAACGAGCAGATCCTGATCGACCGCCACCGGGGCAATGGCCTCGGGGATTGCCCTGTCGAACGTAACGTCGTCATGCGGTTCGCCGGCCAGACTCGTCGATTGGCTGATCGGCAAACCCCGTGCAGCAACCAGCGCCACCACGATCTCTGCGCCGCAGCGCGCCAGGAGGGCGATGTGACCCGCGTTGCGCCCGAATGGGACCCGGCGAGCGCGCCCGTTCAGCGTGCCGTCAGAGGCCAAAGAAATGCGGCCATCGGCATGGACCGGGGCAATCGTCAGAGGCCCGCCTGGCACTGCGATGCCGGCCTGTGTCAGCAGCCAGCCTGCCATCAATGTCTCGGCGAGCGGGACCGGGGCAGCAAACCGGCCAGCGGCCCGGAGCACCGCGAAGCCGTCGGCTAGGGCCGCCCCCGCGCCGCCAAGTTCCTCAGGGACCCAGGTCAATGTCAGCCCGGATTCCTCGAGGGCATCCCACAGCGCCTTTGGCCAAACGCCCTGCTCGGCGTCGTTGATCGTGTTGGGCTCGCAGAGATCCTGGAAGATCCGGGTCGCAGTATCGACGATGATGTTGTCAGCGTTATCATTCATCTCGGCTGCGCTCCGACGCTTGTCGAATTGATCGTAGAGCAGTGGCGCCGAGACGGAAAGGCCTCGAGCTTTGCGTCGTCGGCTTCAGCCTTTGCCGGTATCAAGACCCGCCACCGGCGGGGCGGCTGAAATTTCGGAGCCCTCGATCAGAAAAACGCGGCCATGCGCCGCCGACAGGCGCACCTCCAACGCGGCCCGATACTCGTCCGAGCCGTACCACCTTCGGGCCGCATCGGTCGTCGGAAATTCGATGATGAAGATCCGCTCGGGCATGGGCCCCCCTTCCAGCAGATCGATCCTTCCGCCCCCGGCGATGACGCGTCCGCCAAACCGGGCAATTGTCGCCAGGGCGCGCGGTACATGCGTCTGAAACACGGCGGGGTCGGTTATCTGGATGTCGCCAACGACATAGGTTGCCATGACACTCTCCGGGCGCTGACGCGAGAGTCTGTCGCAAACGGCCGCAGCACCGCAACCGGGTTCGCCGCGGCGGTAGATCGCGCCATCGCGGTGATTTCAGGGTTTCCGGTGTTAGATCCGTGTCATGGGACCTAAAGTGGGTAAGACAGGTGCGGCACTACCGGCGGCACTGATGGCAGAGAGAAGGCCGCCGAAGACCAGCCCGTAGAGGCTGAGCAGCAATTCGAGGCCGATCAGGCCGATGATGTACCATTCGAGGCGCAGGCTGCGCTGGTTGTGAACCAGCTCGATCAATGTGCCGGCGGTCTCGCTGATCAGCGCGAGCTTGCGTTCCATCGCCCGGCTGCGTTCGACCAACTCGTATTCGTCCTCGAGGCGCGCATAAAGCCGCTCGAGCTCCGGGTGGTCCCACAGAACGTCGGGCTTTTCCTCGACCTCGACGCGTCCGACCATGCGGTGCTGGGTTAAGAGAACGTCGCCGATCTGGCGCAGCAGCTCTCGCGCCTGGGCGCCCGGCCGGCCTTTGCGCTGCAGTCCCACCGCCAGCGGCTCGATGCGGTCGAAGACGCCGGCAATGCGCGCTTCGGAATGCCCCAGCACCAGGCTCTTCGACAACACATTGGCGATGATCTGAAGCCGTTCGAGCGAGGCTGCTTCGATGACCACTGCGCCCGACGGTTCGATCTGGTCCTCACCGCCCGGATTGACCCGCACCTGTATCTGGTCGGTCTCCGGAGTTGCCAACGGCTCGTGCACTCGCGCCCGCAGCGAGCGCAGCACGTCATCCTCTTCGATCGCCGACAGCCGCGCGAATACGGCCACCCCATAGCGGAACAGAAAGGCGGTGCCCTCGCGCCCGACGCGCAACGTGAACGGGTTTGTCGCGAGCGTATCGTCGCGTTCGAGGCCGCGCGTCTCGAGCCGCTCGCCGAGCAGCAGCGCGCGGACAGAGAAGGTTTCCGTCATATCGGGCGGATCCGCGGCGTCGTCTGCCGCCGCCTCTCCTGCCGCGCCATCAGCCAGCCCGCAAGCGCGACCAGTACGAAGACGGCGGCGAGGAACATTGTCGCAAGCGCGTTGACCTCCGGGCTCACCCCCAAACGCACGCTCGAGAACACCGCCATCGGCAAGGTCGTCGCAGCGGGTCCCGTGACGAAGCTGGCGATGACCAGATCGTCGAGCGACAGCGTGAAGGCCAGGAGCCAGCCCGCCAACAGAGCCGGTCTGATCCCGGGGAGTGTAATGCGCGCCAGCACCGTCCATGGCCGGGCGCCAAGGTCAAGGGCGGCTTCCTCAAGAGCCCGGTCGAACCCAGCAAGTTGAGCACGCACCAGCACCGATACAAAGCAGCCGCCGAAAGTCGCGTGCGCGACCATGATCGTCAGCATCCCGCGGCTCGGCCAGCCAAACCAGCTCTGGCAGGCGACGAATAGCAGGAGCAGCGAGAGACCCAGAATAACCTCGGGCACGATCAGTGGCGCGAGCAACAAAAACCCGAAGACGAGCCGCCCCGGAAAGCGCCCAAAACGCGCCATGCTGAAGCCGGCGAAGGTGCCGAGCACGAGCGAGAGTGTGGCCGCCGCAGCTGCCACTTCGAGGCTGGTCAGCGCCGCCGCGCCGAATGCTTCGTTCCGGAACAGTGCGCCATACCAACGGGGCGAGAAGCCGCCCCAGACTGTGACCAGGCGTGACGCATTGAAGGAGTAGAGCACAAGCAGCACGATCGGTGCGTACAAGAAGCCGAAACCCAACATTAATATGCTGGGCCCCAACCAACTTGGTGCGCGGTTTACGGTCAAGCCGCGTGTTCCCGCTCGAGAAATCGCTGCGCGGCGAGAAGCGGAAGCGCCAATGCCGCGACCAGGACGACCGCGACTGCGGCGGCCACCGGCCAATCCCGGTTATTGAAAAATTCGTCCCACAGAACCTTGCCGATCATCAGCGTGCCGGGCCCGCCCAGCAGATCGGGAATGACGAATTCGCCGGCCGCCGGGATCAATACGAGCAGCGAACCGGCGGCAATCCCGGGCAATGTCAGCGGCAGGATCACGCCGAGGAAAGCCTGCAGCGGCCGCGCGCCGAGATCGGCCGCCGCTTCGACGAGACTCTGATCAAGCCGCGACAAGCTGCCGTAGAGCGGCAGGATCATAAACGGCAAATACGAATAAACCAAACCGAGTTGCACAGAAAATTGATTGTTGAGGAGCGGCAATGGCGCGGTGACAAGCCCTAATGCAATGAGCAACTGGTTCAGCAGCCCTTGCGGCTCGAGAATCGCGATCCATGCATAAACCCGGATCAGGAAGCTCGTCCAGAACGGCATAATGACGAGGAACAGCAGCAATTGGCGACGGACGCTAGGCGATCGGGCGATCGCGTAGGCGATCGGGTAGCCAATCACAAGGCACAGCGCAGTCGCCAGCGCCGCATTGCCGATCGAACCTAGATAAGCGCGCAGATAAAGCGAGTCGGTGGCGATCAGTACATAGTTGGCCAATGTCCCGCGCCATTCGAGGCCTTTGCTGCCATTGGCGAGAAGAGGCGTGTAGGGCGGTATCCCGATTTTGCTTTCCGCCAGACTGATCTTGACGACGATCAGCAGCGGGAGCAGAAAAAACAGCGCGAGCCAGAGAAACGGCGCGCCGATCAGCATCAGCCGGCCGATCCTCCCCAACCCGGTCATTGCGTCAGCACCACACCTGCCTCGAGTGGCCAGCTTGCCCAGACGGCCATGCCGCGGCGGAGGTGGTCTGACGCGGCTCCCGGCACATACGCTTTGAGCAGCATGCCACGCTCTGTCGTGAAGTGGATCATCGAGCCGCCGCCGAGATAGCTGATCGACGACACCGCGGCAGCGATGGCAAACCCGGCCGGCCGCACATCGGAAAGCACCATCTTTTCCGGCCGCACCGCCAGGGCAGCGGCGCCGCCCTCCGGCAGCTTTGTTCCGGGCGGCAGCGGGACCTGCCTGCCCAGGCTCCGCGCGGCGAGGGCCAGGCAATTAAACCCGGCAGTCAGCTCGCCTTCGAACAAATTCATCTCGCCGACAAAATCGGCGACAAAACGTGAAGCGGGCCGCTCATAGATCTCGGCCGGGGTGCCGGTCTGGGCGAGGCGTCCTCGGTTCATCACCGCGACGCGGCTGGCCATGCTCAATGCCTCCTCCTGGTCGTGCGTGACGACGAGGAAGGTGATCCCGACCCGCTGCTGGATGCCGATCAGCTCGAGCCGGGTCTCGGCCCGCAGCCTGCGGTCGAGCGCAGCCAATGGCTCGTCGAGCAGCAGCAGCTTGGGTAATTTCGCCAATGCCCGCGCCAGTGCGACGCGTTGGCGCTGACCGCCGGAGAGCTGGTGCGGGCGGCGCCGCTCGTAGCCCGCCATCTGCACCAGTGCCAGCATCTCCTCGACCCGGGCCGCAATGCGCCGGCCGTCCATTCGCTCCTGGCGCAGGCCGAACGCTATATTGCGCGCGACATCCATGTGGGGGAACAGCGCATAGGATTGAAACATCATGTTGACCGGCCGCTCATACGGCGGCAGCCTGGTGACGTCGGTCCCGTCAACAACGATGCGGCCGCCGTCGGGCGCGTCCAACCCGGCGATCATCCGCAGCAACGTTGTCTTGCCGCAGCCGGACGGCCCGAGCAGCGCGTAGAATGCACCGCGCTCGATACTCAGCGATACGTCATCGACCGCCGCCGTCGCGCCGAAACGCTTGGATATCCCAGCAATTTCAAGCAGCGCCATTCGTGTATGTCGTCATTCCCGCGAAAGCGGGAATCCAGAACCCCCAGCGCGCAGCGGAGCCCCGCTTGCGTCGGGGTGACGGAAAGCTGTCGACTTAACGCAGGCCACGTCAGCGACCGGATTTGAGACGGGTCCAGGCGCGGGTGCGGGCTCGTTCATAAACGGCGGGAGCCGGGAGATCGAAGTAGAGCTGGCGCCGGATCTCCTCGGGCAGGTAGACCGCCGGGTCGTCGCGGATCTCCGGTTTGACGAGCGCGGTCGCGGGCAAGTTCGGGTTCGGGTACCAGACAGCGTCGGTGATGTCGGCGATGACCGCCGGGCGGAGCAGGTGGTCGATAAAGCGCAGCGCGTTTTGCGGATGGGGCGCATCGGCAGGGATCCCCAGCATGTCGACCGACATCATCGCGCCCTCTTTTGGCACATGGAAAGCGATCCGGACTTTGTTGCCGGCTTCGCGCGCCCGGTTGCGCGCCTGGATCACATCGCCCGAATAGCCGAGCGCAACGCACAGACCGCCACCCGCGAGGTCGTTGATGTATTGCGAGGAATGGAATTTGCGGATGTAGGGGCGGATCTTTTGCAGCGCAGCGAGTGCCTTGTCGAGATCGCCGAGATCGCGGCTCTTCGGGTCGAGCCCCAGATATGCGAGCGCCGCCGGAAAGACCTCCTGCGGCGTGTCGAGAAGCGAAATGCCGCACGGAGCGAGCTTCTCGGCCAATGCCGGATCGAAAATCAGCGCGAGGCTGTCGACCGGCGGGGTCTCGCCTAAGGCCGCATGGACTTGCGTCTCG
Organism: Alphaproteobacteria bacterium; assembly: GCA_019244535.1. Lineage (GTDB taxonomy): Bacteria > Pseudomonadota > Alphaproteobacteria > ATCC43930 > CGMCC-115725 > AP-15. Next base: position 160 of record JAFASL010000560.1, on the reverse strand, counting down.
TTGTAGCCGATGCCGGTGTCGCTCCACAGGTAAGGCACGCCGTGCTCGTTGCCGGGGTCGGCGGCAGCGACCAGCGCGAGGATGTGGGGATCCAGGTTCCGCCAGCCGGGAAGCGCAGCTTTGTCCAAGGCCCGGTAAACTCCGGCGGCGATCTGGCGAG